>JAOULU010000245.1 GCA_029881855.1 Nitrosomonas sp.
TGTAGACTTTTCACGCCTTGATGGAGTGAGTGCACCGTCATCGACTGTAACGATGCCACAAGTATTCTCAATTGCAAATTCAGCCACAACATTTGATATTAGTGATAACAATACCATCAATTTTATCTACACACCTACGGATTTTTCGAGTTTTGGAAGTGTGAGTTATCGCATTGATGGTGATTGCATTAATACCTTTAGCGGAAATCTAAATATAGCAAGTGGTAGTCTAAGTATTTCTGCGAATAATCTTGGAAGTTTAATTGCCGGGCCTAATGAAGTCGTTCCAAGTGCTTGTGCTATTACTGCAAGCTTTACGCACACAAATAGCGGAAGTATTGATGCTGCGTTTGGCGGTGGGAAATTTACTGCCAATCGAGATGTTGATATTGCAATGACCATACAGGAATAACAATCATCTTGCAACGCTGCAAGATTCATAACGCAAGAATCTCATTTGCGATTATCAAAATATAAATCATTTAATGCAGAATGTATGTTTCGGTTTGCTTCGGTTAAATGGTGCTAGTCCTCTATTTTTCACATATTGATAAGTTGATTGCTTTATTTACATCTATCCTACAACGCTATGTAACAACAAGATAGCTTCGTAACATCTATAATTTTCTCATAAAAACATTTACCTTTATTTTGACCCTTTAAATTTTCCGTGTATTTCAAAATCATAAACAAGGAGTTTTTCATTTTTAATTCAGGAAAAAAAATCAAAATGATTTTGTTTTAATGGAAAAATAAAACTGAGGGTGGAAGGAATATGAAATTAAGTAAAAATATACTAGCAATAGCATTACTATTGGGCTATGCGGCAGGGAGTTTTGCAACGCAATGCCCAACAAGCAACGTCATCAATGATCCAGAGTTATTTCAATGGACATATCATCCGGTAAGCGCGAATAACCCAGAAGCGTATTATAGCGGAACTTTAGAAGTGGGTGAGGCCACGTTCACTATTGGAGGGGAAACATTAACAACACGTGCCTATCGTCAAGCGGGGTCTGCTTATTCGATCCCTGGACCAACGCTACATATGGTACCGGGCAATAAATATGTGGTGAGCTTTAAAAACAATTTGCCATATGAGGCAGCAAGTTTAGAGCATAATGTTTTTAAAGATCCAAATATCACAAATATTCATACTCACGGCTTGCATCTGTCAGGTGAGGGTGTCGGCGATGATGTCACTCGCATGTTTGAAGGTGGTACCGGTGGTGATTATGTTTATGATATTCCAGCAGACCATATGGGTGGAAGCTATTGGTACCACGCACATCATCATGGTTCCACTTATTTGCAAGTGGCTGGTGGCGCATTAGGTACGATCATCATTGACGATAGTCTTGATGGATTACCCGCAAATGTGGCAGCAATGCAAGAAAAACAATTAACCGTGGCCTATCTTGATCCTACAGCAGCCGGTACCGGTGGCGATGTTTTAATGAGTGGAACTATGCCTGCACAATGGACAGTGAATGGAACCGTTAATGGAAATATCTGCACACCACCAAATACTTGGCAACACTGGCGAGTTTTGCTTGCAGATCGTGATGCACGCTCCAAGACTGTTTCGGTTGGATCACAATGTGAAGTTGCACTAATGGCTCGTGATGGCGTGTGGCGTACGCAAGCACCAAAAAATTTGGCAACAAATTCGATTACTATAACCGGCGCCTCACGTGCTGACTTAGCGGTTCGATGTTCTGCGGATTCTAGTCTAATGGTCAATGGAAATGCGGTAGCCAATATTTTCACCGATGGTGTGACTGATACGGCTGCGTATCCTTTTGCAGCAGACGGTGTCTCCATGTGGTCAGCCAATCGTCCCAGCTATTTGCGTGATTTACGTGGTGTGAGTCAAGTCAATAATGAAACCGTTCGCATGGGTGCACGCACCATTAATGGAAGCAAATTTGATATGAATACACCGACATTTACACTTCCTGCAGAACAAGTGCAACATTGGAGTATTAATGGTGCAACCAACCATCCTTTTCATTTACACATCTATCATTTTCAGATCCAAGGTGCATGTGGAGACTACGAAGATGGTGAGTACTACGATACAATCGCAGGAAGTTGTGATGTGCGTTTTGATTTGAATGCGCAAACATCCTCGGTGTATTCAGGTAAAACAATTATGCACTGCCATATTCTTGATCACGAAGATCAGGGTGCAATGGGGTGGATCAAGGTAGTCGGTGGTATTGCTGGGCCTAGTTACCCAAATAATGCGGACTTGGCACAACCCTACTCAGCTTATTATCAATTAGGCGGTGGAAATAATGGTAGTGCACCCAATGCACCAACAAGTTTAGCTGCAAGCGTCATATCGAGTAGTCAAATTAATTTGAGTTGGTTGGATAATTCAACAGATGAAAATAGTTTTGACCTAGAAAGATCCTTAGATGGTGCGAACTTCTCAACATTGGCTTCTTTGCCTGCAGATACCACTAGTCACGCTGATATAGGACTGCAAGCATCAACAAGCTATTTTTATCGAGTACGTGCGGTAAATGCCAATGGCAACTCGGCATATTCAAATGTGGTTAGTGCAACAACGTCGACAGATACACAAGCAACAGCCCTACAAGTCGGTTCAATCACCGTGAGCACCGTAGGAATTGGTAAAGGCCTTAAAATGGGTCGTGCAGTTGTTGTGGTTCATGATGACCAAGGTGGTACTGTAGCCAATGCAACAGTTAGCGGCGAGTTTAGTGGTTCTATAAATGAAGTCATTGATGCAAGCACGCCGACGGATGCCAGCGGCAGTACGACAATTGACTCCACGGGTACAGCAAAAGGTAGTGTTCAATTGACTTTCTGTGTTACCCGTATTACTCACAATACCTTGCAAGAATTTACAGCAGCACCCGGCGTTATGTGTGGTGTTTTGTAAAAAAAGATTTGTAGATTAATTGTGAACAGTTTGAGCGACTGGTGGAGTATGACGCCAGTCGCATTTTTTTGACAACACACGACCAATCAAAACACACACAGTCTT
>JAOULU010000246.1 GCA_029881855.1 Nitrosomonas sp.
GCAACGTTACTCCGGTCTGGTAGGGCGGCGTCTGGTGCACGAGACCGTGCGCCACATGATTAACACTCTGGTAGCCGATTTAACCCAGCAAAGCCGGCTGAATATTGACCAGGCGAAGGTTGAAACATTGGCTGACGTGCATGACGCACCGTCATTAATTGGCTTTAGCGAGCCGGTTAAAAAAGAACAGCAACAACTAAAAAAATTCCTGCGTGATAATCTGTATCAGCATTACCGTGTGGTGCGTATGAGCAACAAAGCGCGTCATACCATTACCCACTTATTTGACAGTTTTAACGACAACATTAAACTATTACCTGCCCAGAACCAAACCAGATTTGAACTTGAAAAGCAGCAGGCAATTGCGGACTATATCGCCGGTATGACAGATCGCTATGCGATCAGAGAATACCGGCGCTTGTTTGCGATTGAGTTGGAATAATTACTAGTTCTTTAATAGCAAGCAGCATATTCACCGTGTTGAAGTACTTGTCTTAAGAACGAACAATTGATCAGAGGCAAATTAATATTTGTTATGAATGGTTGTTCAAAACTGATTCGCGTTTCGTTGGACATCGATTCATCCCCCTTAGCGTTATTTCTAGTGCTTCCTCTAACTTTATGTTATTTATTTTACGAACTTCAAGTTTAGTAATTTGTCTTTCAAATTGAGCTCGGTTAGTGTCTGTTTATTCATTAAATTAGTTTTGATAATAATCATCTCGTTTCTAATTTGTTAGCGATAGGATTGATAAGAAGAATGATAATTAATAGGCTCCTTTTACGTATATTTATTAAATCAGAGATATATTTATATCAATCATTAAAGAAAAATTTATCCAAAGTCGACTATAAAGTTATTGCCATTTGTGTGGTTGTACCTTTTGTATTGACTTGTAACTTTTACTTTGGTGATTTCAGGTTTTTAGTTTCAATCTTGCGGGATTTTAATCTATTAGTATTAGCGCAAAGAATTGAAGATGTGATGACAATTTACCATAATGCGCAGTTATATCAGTTACTTTACTGGGCAACGGTAATTTCTTTTTTTTATTTTGTCGTGCCATCAATTTTAGTTATATGCTTTTTTAGGGAGAAATTAACGGCCTATGGCCTCGGTCTAAATGGTGCATTTAAGGATTACAAGCTTTATGTTTTGATGTTGATCATTATGATCCCATTGGTTTTTTATTTCTCAGACACCGATGGTTTTCAAGCCAAATATCCATTTTATGAGGTTGCAAAGGGTGAAAGCCTATATCCAAATTTTCTAGTTTGGCAATTATTTTATTTTCTACAATTCTTTGCACTTGAGTTTTTCTTTCGTGGTTTTATTTTGCATGGAACCAAACAGCGTTTTGGTTTTTATGCAATATTTGTCATGACAATACCTTATTGTATGATTCACTTTGGTAAGCCAATGGTAGAAACGATAGCCGCCATTATTGCGGGTATTATATTGGGTGTTCTAAGTTTGAAGAGCCGGAGCATCTGGCTTGGTGTGATGATACATTGTAGTGTGGCATTTGTGATGGATCTAAGTGTTTTGTATCGCAAAGGCGTACTGCATGATCAATGGAATATGCTGATAGGGACCTCTGGTTTTATAGAATAAGGTGTTATTAGTGGGGGGCAGCTAAGAAATATTGTTTGTTGGCTTGAGAGGGGTATGGAATCCTCGTTGACTTGATTTTTTCCAGCTTGATCCACCATTTGAATTTTGTGTGTTTTTGTCAACACCAAAAATTTCATAATTAGAGTTATTCTGGGAATACATTACTTAATCAATGCAAATATCCCTAAATGACAAGACTAGCGAGATCTTCTGAGAAGATCTCGCTATCTTTTGATAAAAAAGCATCTTGATCTCTGATTATCTAATAAATATTTTCTTTTTCGGTCAGTGCGTTATAAAATCATAGACGTGTGGTTTGTCTACTGTATCAATAATGCCACGCTTATATGCTTGATTATTTTATTTTATAAAGGATATCGAAAATGAATGTATTGTTATCGAAAATGAATAAAATGTTATCTGCTTTAGTTTCTATATGTCTAATTGTTATCCTTACGGGATGCGCGACTTCTTTCCCAGTGGGCAGTTTATACACAGAAATTGCACTTCCCGTCAATGCGACATCTGCAGGCGCTAAATCACCAAAGGTTGGAACAGCTTCGTGTACCAGTATTCTGACTTTGCTTGCTACGGGTGATTGCAGTATTGAAGCCGCTAAAAAGAATGGAAATATCTCGACGGTATCCCATGTAGACTGGGATGCAAAAAATATACTTGGCATATATGGTGAGTACAAAATAACTGTTTATGGCAACTGATTTTTAAATTAGCCTAGATAAGCAAGTCACGGTTACATTAGTTAGTGACTTGCGGAACTATTGAAGTACCCGGAACAGGGAATATTTATCAAATTAGGGACACGATATTTAATTATCGAATGATAAATGAGTTGTTTTAAATTTCCTTGAATACAAGCTTATTTCTTTTCTAGCTAATCAAGGAACAGTCAGCTAGATTCTGATATTCATGGGTAAAGTAAAATGAATAAAACAGAAATTTTATGGACTCCCGCTGGCACAACGCTGCCTTCATTAGGTGCACGCTCGTTAACAGATGTGTCTGATGGAGATACGCCTAATGTACGTATGCCAATACGTATGTTGTCTATTGATACTCCTGAGGTAACAGCACGATCCGAGGCCGGTGCAGTTAAAGTAGATGTTCAATTTAAGGAATTGGCCAGTTGGATTAAAGCAGGCAAAGCACCTGTACGGAAATCGTTTAGGGATCATATTTTATCTAAGTTAGAGAATGTTGATGCCGGTACCTTGCAATACACGCAAGGAAAATTAGCAAGTGCGCATCACAAACAAATCATCACCCAACGATTGACTAAGCCTAGTGGAGCAAAGCGCAAATTGTTTCTCCGCAGTTCGCAGCAGCCATTTGATGGATATGGTCGTTTATTAGCTTATGTCGCACCTTCCTATAGTTCT
>JAOULU010000247.1 GCA_029881855.1 Nitrosomonas sp.
GATTGTTTTAGATACAGAAACAACCGGATTAGAGTATAAACATGGACATCGTATTGTTGAAATTGCCGCAGTAGAGCTAATTAACCGACAAATAACGAGCCAACATTTTCACTATTATCTGAACCCTGACCGAGAAAGTGATGAAAGCGCGCTACAAGTGCATGGGTTAACCAGTGAGTTTTTATTGGACAAACCAAGGTTTAGTGATGTTATAGAAGAGTTTTTGCATTTTATTAAGGATGCAGAATTAATTATCCACAATGCACCATTTGATGTTGGCTTTCTTGACCATGAACTCGGTCTGCTCAAGCTAAAATCTCTGGGTAATTATTGCAGCCATGTTACTGATACCCTAAAGTTAGCTAAGGAATTTCACCCAGGCAAACGTAATAATCTTGATGCATTATGTGAACGTTACAAAATAGACAACTCCAAACGAACTTTACATGGCGCATTATTAGATGCGGAATTACTGGCTGACGTATTTCTTGCCATGACCCGGGGGCAAGAAAGCTTACTAATTGAGTTGGAAACAAATGAAGCATTAGATGATTTGGCTGGCAATCTAGATCATATCAATTTAAAGGTAGTTACTGCCAATCAAGAAGAACTAGAGCTTCATAATCAGCAACTAAAAAGTATAGCCGCAGAAAATAATGGTAAATGTTTATGGAAAACCAGTAAACCATTCATTAAAAACGCCAAATTACTGTCCTAAATTTTAGATTTTTTTATTAGGTCATTGCCAACTTGCCAATTCAAAACTTAGTAATCATTGATTACTAAGTTAATCGGCATTTACTTTGTTAACATTCCGTTATAATTACTTTTTATTTGGTTCTTGGGGAGTAGTTTTGTTTAGGATTCTTGGTGTTTTAGTTGGTTTCCTTATTTTTGGTTTTATTGGTGCATTATTAGGATATTTTTTAGGCAGTATGGTTGATCGTTATCGATCTTTTGGGCCTAAAGGTATGAGTCCTTTTAGTGCGCCACGTCGCCAATCTGTATTTCTCGAGACTGTCTTTATCTTAATGGGAAAATTAGCCAAGGTTGACGGTCGCATTACTCAGAATGAAATAAATCATGTTGAGCAATTTATGTTGAAGTTGGGGATGTCTTCCGAACATCGCCTCAATGCTATTGAATTATTTAAACGTGGAGCTTCCGAAAAATACGATATAAAACCAAAATTAGATGAATTTATTGACATTTGTGGTTACTCAAATAGCCTAAAACAAATGTTATTAGTTTATTTGATCATTATGGGTTTATCGGATGGTCAGCTAAATAATGATGAGACCAACTTATTAAAGAAAATTAGTCGACACCTAGGTTATCGAGAAGCTGCATTCGAACAATTGTTGGATATGGTCTTAAATCAAACACATTTTGCCGATGGTCACACAATGTCGGAAAATGCGGTTGAAGATGCTTATAAAGCGTTAGGTGTCAGTCGTAATAGTTCTGATAAAGAAGTTAAACAAGCGTATAGAAAACTGATGAGCCAATACCACCCTGATAAATTAATGGGTCAAGGCGTGCCAGAAGAAATGATTTCAGTTGCTACAGAACAGTCTAAAGAAGTGCAAACTGCTTATGATTTAATCAAGAAACATCGGGAACAAAACAAGATTGCCGCATAAAATAACACCACATCCGTAATTCTATCTGTAATACTATGAAACCGCTGTTGTTTACATTTCGCCGATGTCCATTTGCTATTCGTGCACGCTTAGCTATTAACATAAGTGGTGTTGAGGTTAATACACATGAAGTAAGTTTGCGTGATAAACCCAAAGAATTATTAGCCTGTTCACCAAAAGGAACCGTACCTGTTATCAAATTTCCAGATGGTAGCGTAATTGAAGAAAGCCTAGACATAATGCAATGGGCACTATCAAAGAATGATCCAGAACAATGGCTTGAAAACAAACCAAAAGCTTCTATGGAGTCTATGTCACTAATTACATTAAATGATGGGACATTCAAACAAGCGCTTGACCTTTATAAATATTCGGCTCGTTTTCCTGAATATCCTGAGAGTCATTACCGTGCAAAAGCAGAGTTTTTCTTAGTGGAATTAGATGGCAGATTAAATAAAAATAAATATTTAATGGGTGACCGAATAACGTTATCTGATATGGCGATATTCCCCTTTATCCGGCAATTCTGTAATGTTAATAAAGACTGGTTCTATACTTCAAAGTATCAACATTTAATCCTTTGGTTGGATGAGTTATTAGAATCAGATAATTTCCATGCTGTTATGAAGAAACATTCATAACCTCAATTTTCGTTCCAAACTTGCTCCTAATCCGTGTTAACTTGCGTTCATCCGTATCCCAAAACCATAATCTAATATGTGATTTTGCAAGCTAATGATACGATGAAAAAATTTTCTTCTGAGGTGATTTCAGAACGACTCAAGAAACTTCCTAGCCCAAAATACCTGGTGGATTTACCAGTTAATGTAAAACATGAAGAAATCAAAAAATTAATTAATAATCATCAGGTAGTAATCGTTTGTGGAGAAACTGGATCAGGAAAAACAACACAATTACCAAAGATCTGTCTTGAACTAAAACGTGGTGTCAATGGATTAATTGGCCATACCCAGCCTCGGCGTATTGCTGCTCGCACCGTCGCAAATCGTATTGCTTGCGAATTAGAAACACCTTTAGAAAACGCAGTAGGTTACAAAATACGATTTTCGGACAAAGTCAGTGATGACAGCTATATTAAGCTTATGACAGATGGTATCTTACTGGCTGAGACTCAGGGTGACCCATTACTACAATCTTATGACACCTTGATTATAGATGAAGCACACGAACGCAGTCTGAATATTGATTTCTTATTGGGTTATCTAAGACAAATTCTACCCCAACGTCCAGACCTCAAGCTCATCATAACTTCTGCAACAATTGATGCACAAAGCTTTTCGCAACACTTCAACAATGCACCTGTGATTGAAGTAACGGGTAGGGTATATCCTGTTGAGATATTTTA
>JAOULU010000248.1 GCA_029881855.1 Nitrosomonas sp.
CCAGTATGGAAGCCAGAGACGTTGCCTTGTTATTACGCGCCGGTGCAATGGCAGCACCCATGGATATCATTGAAGAACGCACAGTTGGACCAAGTTTAGGTGCTGACAACATCGCTAGAGGTTTTAATTCTACACTTTATGGATTCCTTGCTGTAGCCATCTTTATAATGGCCTACTATATGTCAGTAGGTGTTATTTCAGTTATAGCGCTGAGTATAAATTTATTATTACTCGTAGGTTTGCTATCCATTATTCAGGCAACCTTAACATTACCTGGTATGGCTGCACTCGCACTAACTGTAGGTATGGCAATAGATGCGAATGTCCTTATCAATGAACGAATACGAGACGAATTGCGTATGGGCGTATCACCGCAATTAGCCATTCAGGCAGGCTATGAACGTGCGACAGGCACTATCCTAGATTCAAATATAACAACATTAATTGCTGGTATTGCGCTATTTGCGTTTGGTTCCGGCCCAGTTAAAGGTTTTGCGGTTGTGCTCTGCCTAGGTATCTTAACTTCTGTATTTACAGCCATCTTTGTATCAAGAGGAATGGTAAATTATATGTACGGCAATCGTAAACTAGCCCGTGTTCCAATCGGTCAGATATGGATACCACCAAAACCAACCACAAATAAATCTCTACTTAAAGCCCAGACTGAATCAAAAAGTGACCTAAAAGATAAAGAAGTCACCATAAAAAAACAGGATCCGACCGAAAAGTCTGATGAAATCACGATTAAAACAGAAGTCAAGCCCGTCACAGAGAATCAACTTAGTGGCGTTCATGTTGCTGACAACCAAACAACACTGAAGAATGATGCAATTGCTGCCACATCAAGACCCAAAAAAATCAGCAACAAATCAAGCTCTAAAGCTAAAAATAAGCGCAAATCTACTAGCGCCAAGAAACCCAAATAGCAATAATCGCTTAACAAGGAAAGGAATTAACAATGGAATTTTTTAGATTTAGTCGCGATATCCCTTTCATGAGTTGGCGACGTATTGCGGCTGTTATTTCGATATTAACATTTATCTTATCAGTCTTCTTCATTGTAACCAGAGGGTTAAACCTTGGCGTTGACTTTACTGGTGGCACAGTACTAGAGGTTAGTTACACACAAACTGCGGATCTTAATAAAATTAGAAACGTATTAGTTGATCTCGAGATGACTGATGCTACTGTACAAAACTTTGGTACTTCAAGAGATGTCATGATACGTTTGCCTGTCAAACCAGAATACTCTAGCGCACAATTATCTGAAACCGTGCTGAGTGCGCTGAGGCTGTCGGATGACACTGTTGAAATGCGTCGTGTAGAATTTGTTGGACCGCAAGTTGGTAAAGAGCTATTAGAGAATGGTGCTTTGGCACTTTTATTTGTATCGCTTGGTATTGTCGCCTACTTGGCAGTACGTTTTGAATGGAAATTTGGCATTGCCGGTATAATTGCCAACTTACACGACGTTATTATAATTCTTGGATTCTTTGCATTCTTTCAGTGGGAGTTTTCTCTCACAGTCCTAGCTGCTGTTTTAGCGGTATTAGGCTATTCTGTTAATGAATCAGTAGTTATTTTTGACCGTATTCGTGAAAATTTCCGTAAACTGCGCAAAGCAACAGTAACCAAGGTCATAGATAACGCTATCACACGTACTATGGCGCGCACTATTATTACGCATGGTAGTACTCAGATGGTTGTTATCTCTATGCTCTTGTTTGGTGGTGAAGTACTCCACTATTTTGCACTAGCATTAACTATTGGAATATTATTTGGTATTTATTCATCTATCATGGTTGCAAGTCCAATCATCATGATGCTTGGTGTAAAACGTGAGGATCTTGTTAAATTAGAAGAGAAAAAACCTGAAAATGATGGTGCAGTCGTTTAAACATTTTACTTCTAATTCTGTACTAAATAATTAAACTAAATCAGTAGCAAACTTAACAACGACGAAATCTCTATTTTGAGTAAAAATGTAGTTTCACCTTAAGTAATTTGGAAAGGGTAAAAGAACTTGATAACTGAAATTATCAGTTGGATTGTAAGTATTGTAGGAAGTCTTGGATATCCTGGCATATTCTTACTCATGCTACTTGAGTCCAGCTTTGTACCTTTTCCGAGTGAAGTTATTATGATCCCGGCAGGTTATTTAGCTTCAAAAGGAGAAATGAATATTACTATTGTAATCGTATGCGGTATTCTGGGAAGCTTGCTTGGCGCATTACTTAATTACTACTTAGCAACCAAGCTTGGTCGGCCATTGCTTCTTTATTATGGAAAATACGTCATGTTCAATAAAGACAATTTAAAGAAAATGGAAGACTTTTTTTCACGTCACGGTCATATCTCAACATTTACTGGACGATTAATACCGATGATTCGACAGTATATTTCAATACCAGCCGGATTAGCGCGTATGAACCTATCTGTATTTTGTTTTTATACCAGTCTTGGCGCAGGTATTTGGGTTATTATTCTGACGATACTTGGATATTATATAGGCGAGAACGAGGCGCTTGTTAAAGAATATTTACACGATATTGTAATAGCCTTAATTATTTTATGTAGTTTACTCATTACACTTTATTGGCATTACCATCGCCGGTCTAGCCACTAAGGTAGTTTATAAAATTTGAAACCACCAAAAAGTATAGGGCAGATTCAATAGAAATAACGGTAAATACAAACCTCGACACCTTACCACAAAGTTCCATCAAACGACCTTTTTCTAGAATGGTATGTTCAATAATTATGACTTCACTTTTATAAAAAAATATTCGTGGTTTACTTATTTAATTTCTTTTCGCGCCGGGTAGCTGCCCAAGCTCTGAATCGTTTAGACCTCAAGATCTTATAGCCTAGTATTGATGCTACCAAGATTCCGACTACTGGCCCTATACTAGCCCTAAATACTTCCGCATAGTTAATCATTTCTACACGTAAGTTGTATTTGTAACTCAGTGGTGGCAATCCATCTGCTGTAACTATGAGTACATGC
>JAOULU010000249.1 GCA_029881855.1 Nitrosomonas sp.
GGGTACGCAAGCAAAATGACACGATTACTTCCACACCCAGTTTTAACCCCGACACTTGCAGGTGTATGGCTGTTGATGAACAGCACCATAGAACCCGGCCATATATTGCTTGGCCTGTTATTGGGCTGGATGATCCCGGTGCTCACCATACGCTTTTGGCCGGACACCGTGCGTATCCACAAACCATTTGTTTTACTGCGCTTCATGCTGGTATTGCTGTTTGATATTGTGGTGGCCAATTTTACCGTGGCGCGTCTGATTCTTTTCAGTAACCCAGACCGGCTCAAGCCGGTTTTTGTGCAGATGCCCTTGGAGCTAACCTCTGATTTGGCCATTGGTCTATTGGCTAACAGCATCACGTTAACCCCCGGCACATTGTCGGCAAAATTGTCAGAAGACGGTAAGTATTTGCTCGTCCATGCGTTAAATGAAACAAACCCGGACGCCATGATTGCCGCCATCAAAGCACGTTATGAGCGCCCGTTAAAGGAGGTGTTTGAAGCATGTTAGAGACAGTCATCCCCATTGCATTTACATTGGTTGCCGCTGCTGTGGCCATGAGTTTTTGGCGCTTGCTGCGCGGCCCTAGCATGCCGGATCGCATCTTGGCGCTCGATACCTTGTACGTTAACACCATTGCCTTGTTGATATTGTTTGGTATTCACTTAGGCAGCGCGCTGTTTTTTGAAGCCGCCCTATTGATCGCCCTGATGGGTTTTATTGGCACCGTCGCGCTATGCAAATATTTGTTGCGCGGCGATATTATCGAGTAAGCCGAGTCAATCATGCTAGAGTATTTTTTATCATTCCTCATTTTAACGGGCGCAATTTTTACCTTCATTGGTTCGCTGGGTCTGGTCAGGCTCAAAGACCTATACACCCGCTTACACGGCCCCACCAAAGCCACCACCCTGGGTGTTGGTTGCCTGTTGATTGCCTCTGCCGTATTTTTCAGCACCCGTGGCACGGGGTTGAGTTTGCATGAAACGCTCATCACCCTATTCCTATTCATCACCGCCCCGGTCAGCGCCCACATGCTGGCTAAAGCCGCTTTGCATTTGAATTTGAAGTCTTTAGCCAAAATACCCAAAGACACCCCACCTGCTCAAAAAGAAGCAGCAGCTAAAACACTCACACCCACACAAACACAAGACCATGCGGCTGCATTAAAAACGGAAAAGTCAGAATCAGCGGCCAAGGCAGACCCAGTGGCTGAACCCGCAAGATCAGAGCCAGCACCATCAGACACCCCAACACCCAACAAAACACAATAATTGTTGTTTGAATTTCCCTATAACACCCTGCCTATCAATAAAAACTTGTTGTTTTTCAGGCAATAAGTGACAATTCGGTAAAAAAGTAACTGAATACTGTTTTCGTATGTTTTAATTTGTACTAATAGGTGCATAAATAAAATGGTTAATAGGGGAAAACACTGTCACCTGAATACATAAAACACGAAGCCGAAACACGTGAAGAGATAGATCAGAAACTTCTCGCGGCTGGGTGGGTTATTCAAGATAAGAATCGTTTTAATCTTTATGCCTCGCTAGGTGTTGCTGTATGCGGAGTTTTCGATGAAAACGCTCTATTAGAGAATGCGAAACTTGCCAAAACAATGAGTTATTATCAGCGTTTTAACGAAAGCACGAGTTGAGCTGAATAAATGTTAACCCATTACCAAACCCAATATTTAGCTTGGCAACTTACAAGACGTCTGTCTTCAGAAGATGAAGACAAATTGACTGGTGCGATCATGGATGCACAAATTGATTTGAATCCTCATCAAGTTGATGCGGCACTATTTGCATTCAAGAATCCACTGGAAAAAGGAGTCCTTTTAGCAGATGAGGTCGGTCTAGGAAAAACAATCGAAGCGGGACTAGTAATAGCCCAAAAGTGGGCGGAACGACGTCGACGTATTTTGATTATTGTTCCTGCCAACTTGAGAAAGCAATGGCATCAAGAGCTTCAAGAAAAATTTGGTATTGAAGGTCAAATAATCGAGACTAAGAACTATAATAATCTAAAAAAACAAGGTGTCAATAATCCATTTGACCAAAGCCAAGGATTATTTATCTGTTCCTATCATTTTGCCAAGGCGAAGTCAGAAGACATTCAAATGATTCCATGGGACTTGGCGGTTATCGATGAAGCCCATCGGTTGCGTAATGTTTATAAAAAAAGTAACAAAATAGCAAAGGTAATTAAAGACGCGTTAGCGCCAACCTATAAAATACTCTTGACTGCAACGCCATTGCAGAATTCATTACTCGAACTTTACGGCCTTGCAAGTGTATTGGATGAAAGGGTATTCGGTGGTCTGGAGAGCTTTCGCATGCAATATGGTCGCATTAATGATGAAAGCTCCCTCACGCATCTAAAGCACCGCATAGCACCAATATGTAAGCGAACTCTACGTAGGCAAGTAGAAGCCTATGTTTCATATACCAAACGCATACCCTTGGTAGAAAGGTTTACGCCATCCGCCGACGAGCAAAACCTCACTGAGTTAGTCTCAGACTATCTTAGAAGGCCAAACTTAAAAGCCTTACCCAGTGGCCCCCGCCAACTAATATCTATGGTGCTTTGGAAGCTATTGGCTTCATCCTCATTTGCGATTGGTGGTGCGTTGGAATCAATTGTCAAACGCCTTGAAAAGAAACTAAGTGATGAAGAAGTTTTACAAGCGGTAGAACAAGACTTTGAAGGACTGGATGAAACAATTGATGAATGGAGCAGTGAAGAAAATGAAGATTTGGCAATGGAAAAGCAGGAAAGAATTGCCATCCAAGATGAAATCAATGAGCTTAAACGCCTCAAGGAATTGGCAGAGAATATTCGTGATAATGCAAAAGGTATAGCGCTACTTAAGGCACTAGAAGTTGCTTTTACTAAACTTGAGGAGTTAGGCGCGGAAAGAAAGGCCATTATATTTACAGAATCACGGCGTACACAGAACTATTTGCAAGAATTACTGGAAACCAG
>JAOULU010000250.1 GCA_029881855.1 Nitrosomonas sp.
ACAGATCAAATCATTTGGCGTGGCGGCTAAAGATGATGAAGAGGGTTATGAAATTAGCGTTGAATCTGAGATTGTACTCAATGCAACCCTAGAAAGGGCGCTTGAAAAAGGTATTGTGCTCTATTTTGTGACCAAATTTACTTTACTTGAGCCACGGTGGTACTGGTTTGACAAAGAAGTTGCTCGTACTAAACCAAGAGTTGGTTTGACCTATTATGCGCTTACGCGTCAATATCGCTTGAATTTCCGTTCGCATTCACTGAACTTTAGATCTTTAGAGGAGGCACTGCAGGAATTAGGGCAATTGCACAACCAATCTATAGCTATCAGTTCTAAGCTTGAGCCTGGTGTTGATTACAAGGCAATATTGCGTGTGTGGCTTGACCTAACAAGAATGCCAAAGCCTTTCCAGGTGGAGGCGTTTGGTTCAAGTGATTGGAATTTGAGTTCAGACGAATTAGAGTGGCGTATGACATTTCCGTTGTCTGTTCAACGGTTTCGTCTAATAGGTGACTGATGAAATATGTGTTGATAATTGGCGCAGGGTTGGGAGGAGTCATGCTCTTTTTGCTTGCAACCGCTGGTGCTAATACTGAGTTCTTTGAGCGACGTTATCGATTGTTGCTGGGTATCAACATTATTTTCGTGTTATTTCTCATGATTATTGTGGGAATTTTATTATGGAGATTCCGGCGTAGACTAAAATCTGGTGTATTTGGTTCCCGTTTGGCGCTACGTTTATTGTTGGTTTTTTCATTGATGGCGATACTTCCAGGAGCGTTGGTATATGCTGTATCTGTTCAGTTTTTAGGTAAAAGTATTGAGTCATGGTTTGATGTTAAAGTGGACAGGGCGCTTGAAGGTGGCTTGAATTTGGGGCATACAATGCTTGATAATTTGCTGGACGAATTGCAAAAGAAAGCACAGGTCACAGCGTTAACGTTATCAGAATCTTCAGTGCCACCTTTGCCAACACTGAATGAATTATTATTACAATCACAGATTCAGGAGGCCACGTTATTCAATCAAGATGGTAAAATAATCGCATTTTCAAGTGAAAATAATACAGCATTGTTTCCTGATATGCCCGATCCATCTGTGATGCGGCAAATTCGAACTCAGAAAGCTTACCGCGTCATTGAATCGGTAGCTGGCAAAGGACTATATTTGCGTGTGGTTGCGCCAGTTAATGTGTTGAGTTTAAATGAAGATATTCGTGTACTCCAATTGCTGCAACCCGTGCCAAATCAATTGGCAGAAGATGCAAAAAGGGTGCAGGATGGTTATCGAGACTATCAAGAATTATCCTTGTCCCGTCAAGGGTTGACTTGGTTGTATGGTGTGACTTTAACCTTGGCATTATTGTTGTCACTGTTTTCAGCAATGGCGACTGCATCGCTGTTAAGTGAGCGATTGAGTGCGCCTTTAGGTATGTTGGCAGAAGGTACGCGTGCAGTTGCACAAGGTGATTTTAGTCGGCGTCATTTGGTGCAAAGTCGTGATGAATTGGGGGTTCTGACGGAGTCTTTCAATTTAATGACGCAGCAATTGGAGGAGGCGCAAGCAGCAGCACAGCATAATCAACAGCAAGTTGAAAGTGCACGTGCACACCTTGAAAGTATTTTGGCCAACTTGTCTTCGGGTGTATTGGTTTTTGATAAACGCTTGATATTGTATAAGGCAAATCGCAGTGCAGAACAAATTTTACAGGCCCCGCTAATTAGTCTGGATGGGTCCATTATTGATGGTTGTGTTGAAAAAGAACGGCAACTTAATGCACTGGTATGTGAAATTCGGGATGGTTTTAATACAGGGGATACGGGTGTTTGGCAGCGACAACTCACATTCTCAGAGGATGGGCGCAATCAAGTATTATTGTTACGGGGAACACGTTTGCCTCGGATTTCAGGTGGAGGCGGTGTCGTGGTATTTGACGACATAACCAATCTATTACAAGTTCAGCGGTCTGTAGCATGGGGTGAAGTCGCTCGACGGCTTGCGCATGAAATTAAGAATCCCTTAACGCCCATACAACTTTCTGCAGAACGTGTATTGCATAGGTTGGTCAACAAGCTTAATGATGAAGATGCAAGAATTCTACGTCGTTCTACTGAAACAATTGTTAATCAGGTGGAAGCTTTAAAGCGAATGGTCAATGAGTTCAATCAGTATTCACGTGTTCCTAAGCTAGACTTGCAGCAATTAGATTTTAATCGGTTGGTGCGTGAGGTATTATCCCTCTATGAAGCAGGGAGTATCGTCTCAGAGGGTGGCGTACAACTTAAAATCAAGAAAAAATTTGCTGCCGACTTGCCTGTTGTCAATGGTGACTCTGTACAATTACGCCAAGTATTGCATAACCTATTACAGAATGCTCAAGATGCATTAACGGGTATATCAAAACCTGTTATCGAAGTTTACACTGAAACGGTACAAGATGGTGTGCAGCTGAGTATTTGTGATAATGGGTGCGGGTTCTCTGACGAAATTAAAGCGCGTGTGTTTGAGCCATATGTCACGACTAAATCTAAAGGAACAGGACTTGGCTTGCCTATTGTTAAGAAAATTATTGAAGAACATGATGGGGTTATTCATGTAGAAAATTTGCAGCCACATGGTGCTCAAATTTTAATTATTTTACCAACTATAGAAAAGGACTTATTAATTGTAAATAACAAGGTGGCATAAAGATGTTTTTAAATGGTTCATATAGCTGTCGATTAATCATCGATTCCTTAGTCGTACTGAATGGTTTCATCAGTGGAGAAAAGAACTGAAATGATGACAAATAATACAATACTTGTTGTTGATGATGAAATTGGTATACGTGAATTGCTATCTGAAATTCTGCGTGAAGAAGGTTATCGTGTGGCACTGGCAGAGAATGCGGAGCAAGCACGTATGTGGCGTAGTCAGAATCGGCCAGAATTAGTACTGTTGGATATTTGGATGCCAGATACTGACGGTATAACATTGCTAAAAGA
>JAOULU010000251.1 GCA_029881855.1 Nitrosomonas sp.
CTACCCTTGCATCAGGCGCTCAATTGAGTAACGTATATATTACTAATCCAGCCATGTTTTTACCAGATTCAATTGATCATATTGCGTTAGATCTATCTGTAGTGGCGTAATTGATACACGATTATGTTGAACAGAGAAAAAATCTGTCCCTTCACCCGCATCCTGCGCGGGACCTGCAGCACCAACCCAATATACGACATTTCCACGAGGACTTTGTGACTTAATCACACCTTCTGCCTTGTGACGGCGGCCAAGCCGGGTCACATCAATCCCCTGCAATTGATCGTACTTAACATCTGGCACGTTAATATTGAGCAATATTGGCGCTTTAATTTTGTTTTGAACAAAACGTTTAACCATATCCGCTGTCACACGCGACGCTGTCAGAAAATTTCCATCCGACACGTCTACTAGTGACACTGCTAAAGAAGGAATCCCCAGTAAAAAACCTTCAGTCGCCGCAGCTACTGTTCCAGAATATATCGTATCATCTCCCATATTAGCGCCATCATTGACACCGGATATCACCATATCAGGAAGCACATCAAGCATGCCGGTAACTGCCAAATGCACGCAATCTGTTGGTGTGCCATTGACATAAAAAAAACCATTGTGGGATTTGTGTAAACTAAGCGGTCGATCTAACGTTAATGAATTACTGGAACCACTGCGGTCACGTTCAGGCGCAACTACAACAATATCTGCAACATCAGAAAGTGTTTCGGCAAGACAAATTAGGCCTGGCGCAAAATATCCATCATCATTACTGAGCAATATGCGCATCTCAAAAACTTTATAATAATTTACGCGATTCGGGATTGAAGAAACTGCGAACGCAATGTAACCAACATTCTCGCCAACTTATGCCGCATTAACTCAGTGGATTTTGTTGGTCGGGGCGAGAGGATTTGAACCTCCGACCACTTGCACCCCATGCAAGTACGCTACCAGGCTGCGCTACGCCCCGAACTTACGGATTATAGCAAACAAGCTTTAACATTAAAAACTCAGCAATAATAGCTCGAATTCAATCAAGAACGTAACAATGAAATAACACTTCTAATCTCACCTTTTAATTGTGCCAGGTCAACTGGAGCAAGCGCATTAGTCGTTGGGGTAGCATTTTTGACCGATTGTATTTCAAATTTTTTGCGGCCTAATTGGTTACGTGCACCATTAATGGTAAAACCCTGCTCATAGAGTAACTCACGAATTCGACGAATAAGTAATACCTCTTGATGCTGATAGTAGCGCCTATTTCCCCGGCGCTTGACTGGTTTTAACTGCACAAACTCCTGCTCCCAATACCGCAACACATGTGGCTTGACGCCACACAGTTCACCAACCTCTCCAATCGTAAAGTAACGTTTTGCAGGGATAGGAGGAAATGTATTACTTTGTATGTTGTTTACCATGATAGTTTTTTTCTACCATCTCTTTAAGTTTTTGGCTGGCATGAAATGTAACGACACGGCGCGCCGTAATCGGAATTTCCTCGCCAGTCTTTGGATTGCGACCAGGACGCTGAGGCTTGGCACGTAATTGAAAATTACCAAAACCCGAAAGTTTGACGCCCTCACCATTTTGAAGCGCTGCTCGCACTTCTTCATAAAAGGACTCAACCATGTCTTTAGCTTCACGCTTATTAAGTCCCACATTTTCAAACAATAAGTCTGCTAGTTCAGCTTTTGTTAATGCCATGTATTCCCCACTTGATTATCAATTTTTGTTGCTAGCCAGTTTTATATGTTCATAAGGCAAACACATACTTTGCTGGCACTACTTTAATATTTCATTTAATGGGTAAATAGTCACTTGCATAACAGAAACAATTCTACTTAATCCAAGCAACTTATAAACGCCGAAATACAAATGAAATTATTGTTAATTCCGCAATTTTGCTCCAAATTTACGCTCGAGAATATTAATCAAGCTTGTAACTACAAAATCTGCATCTTGATCGGTCAACGTTTTCTCAGTATCTTGCAATAAGATACGGAATGCAAGACTTTTTTTATCCTCTCCTACACCTTTTCCACGATAAATATCAAACAAAGAAATTTCCGAAACAATCGAAATCTCTTCTGCGTACATGCACGCCAAAATAGATTGCGTATTGATATGATTCGACACAATAACGGCGAGGTCACGTCGTATCGGGGGATATTTTGAAATATCTTTTGCCGCAGGCAACGATCTTGCAACCAAGGCATCCAGGTGCAACTCAAACAAGACAGCCGTCTTTAATAAACCATATTTCCTTTGCCAACGAGGATGCAACTCTCCAATCCAGCCAGCTGTTCTGTTGTTAATAATAACTCTGGCTGTTTTACCGGGATGAAACGCTGGATGCAAAGCCGCCTCAAAATGAATGTTACTTGGCCAGCATAAAGCTTCAATATCAGCCTTGACATCGTAAAAATCTATGGTTCGGGAAGACATGCCCCATTGCTCGGGAACAACATCACCATAACAGAGGCCAGCTAGATTTTCTGTCTGCTTGTTACTGTTATTATCATCTCGCAGAAAACAACAACCGATCTCAAATAAACGTATTCTGAGCTGCTTACGGTTTAGATTGAATTGTAGATTAGCGATTAATCCGCCAATTAAACTACTGCGCATGACACTCATGTGACTCGCAATGGGATTCTTTAAAGCAATAGGGGCTTTGTTGCTAGAGAAATCAGATTCCCAGGCAGCATCTACAAAGGCATAATTGATAACTTCCTGATAATCTCGCGCAGTTAGAATTTGTTGAAACTGTGATTTATTCTGAACTGTTTCAGTGCTGGGCAGCATGGTAAAACTGCTATTTGGCGCACTGGCGGAAATATGATCATATCCAAAAATACGCGCCACCTCTTCAATAAAATCTTCTTCAATTGCGAGATCAAATCGATAAGAAGGCGGAGTCACATAGAATGTATCCCCATCACTAGTGAATTCAAATCTGAGACGTCGAAAAAATTCGGCTATCT
>JAOULU010000252.1 GCA_029881855.1 Nitrosomonas sp.
TTAAAGACTATGGAATGGGGGAGGCTGGTGAAGCACAAAATATTACCCATCAACAGAAAAAAATGGGGACAACCTCATTAAAAGCTTTTCGTAATCGTTTTGGTCTGGAAATTCCAGATGATGAGATTGATGACATTCCTTATTTAAAGCTGGATAAAGAGTCTCCTGAATATATTTATATGCAAGCTCGTCGTAAAGCATTGGGCGGATTTCTTCACCAACGTAAAAAATGTGCTAAGGCATTGGCTGTGCCCCCATTATCTGCATTTGAAAGTGTATTAAAAGCGAGTGGTGAAGGGCGTGAATCATCTACTACTATGGCGTTTGTTCGTATATTGAATATCCTGGTTAAGGACAAGCAAATTGGACGGCATGTGGTGCCGATTGTTGCGGATGAATCGCGTACATTTGGCATGGAGGGTATGTTTCGCCAATTAGGTATTTGGTCTTCGGTTGGCCAACTTTATACACCGCAGGATGCGGATCAACTGATGTATTACAAAGAAGACAAGAATGGTCAAATCCTACAAGAAGGTATTAATGAAGCAGGTGCTATGTCATCATGGATAGCTGCGGCAACAGCATACAGTACCCATGGGATTCAAATGATTCCATTTTTTATTTTCTATTCCATGTTTGGTTTTCAACGTGTTGGAGATTTAGCTTGGGCAGCAGGTGATATGCGTAGCCGTGGATTTTTGTTGGGTGGTACAGCAGGGCGTACCACACTTAATGGCGAGGGTTTGCAACATGAAGATGGGCATAGTCACCTGGTGGCATCAACTATTCCGAATTGTGTATCGTATGACCCTACATTTGCCTATGAGCTGGCTGTTATTATCCAGGATGGTTTACGCCGTATGTATCAGGAACAAGAGGATGTCTATTATTACATCACTGTAATGAATGAAAATTATCCACAGCCGGAGATGCCGAAGGGCATTGAGCAGGATATTCTAAAAGGCATGTATTTGTTTAAAGAAGGTAGCCAGCGGGGTAAAGATAAAGGGGTTCGAGTGCAGTTATTAGGCTCAGGTGCTATTTTGCGTGAAGTCATTGCAGCTGCTGATATTCTGAGAAACGATTATGACGTTAATACTGATATTTGGAGTGTTACGAGTTTTACTGAATTGCGGCGTGAGGCATTGAGTGTTGCGCGTTGGAATATGTTACACCCAGACAAAAAAGCTCGATCATCACATGTAGAAAATTGTTTTAAAGATCGAGAGGGACCTGTTGTGGCCGCAACTGATTACATGAAAATATACGCTGACCAAATTCGTGAGTTTGTGCCGGGTTGTTATCGTGTCTTGGGAACAGATGGTTTTGGTCGCTCTGATACTCGTGAGAAACTGCGTCAATTTTTTGAAGTAGATCGCTATTATGTTACCGTTGCAGTTCTTAAAGCGCTTGCAGAAGAAGGTAAGGTAACGACCAAACAAGTTGTACAAGCGATCAAGAAATTTGGTATTGATCCAGATAAACCTGATCCTGTGACGATTTAACTGGATTTATTTAGGTTATTAATAGTGCGTGTATCATTGGGTATTTCTCACTGTGGGGATTTATTCAAACACTCATTTTGTGATGATACCTTTGAGCGCATCTGCCTTCTATATCAATAAGATTTAAGGAAAGTGTGTGAGTGAGATTAAGCAAGTATTAATTCCTGATATTGGTGACTTTAAAGATGTTCCGGTCATTGAAGTATTAGTAAAATTGGGGGATCAGGTTAATGCTGAAGACTCTTTAGTGACCTTAGAATCTGATAAAGCGACGATTGAAGTACCTGCACCTTTTCCTGGTGTAATCAAGAAAATTGTTGTAAAACCAGGAGACAAGGTTTCGCAAGGATCATTGATTTTATCAATGGCGGTTTCTGATGTCGGCGAAAATGATACAAAAGATATACCAGATGCTGCCATTCCATTAGCACAGCCCGATAGTGATATAGCATCGACTACTCCTGTCTTGTCAACTCAAGAGAGCGAACCAAAACAAGAAATAATAGCGTCGCAGCCGCGAGCATTATCAATAGACAATGTTGTGATGACCAATGCGCATGCAGGCCCATCAGTACGCAGATTTGCGCGCGAGTTGGGGGTTAATTTAAACTTAATTGTTGGTAATGGTCCCAAGCAACGTATTCTGAAAGAAGATGTGCAAGCATTTGTCAAAGCTGAATTATCAAAATCTCAAGGTAGTGATTTGGTAGGTGCGACACTTAATTTATTGCCATGGCCACAAGTTGATTTTGCTAAATTTGGCCCCGTTGAGCTCAAGTCCTTAACACGCATAAAGCAAATTACAGGTGCAAATTTACATCGTAACTGGGTGATGATTCCTCATGTAACCCAATTTGACGAAGCTGATATTACTGACTTGGAAGCACTAAGAAAAGAATCGAACAAAACGGCCACAGAAAATAAAAGAAATATTAAGCTGACATTATTGGCCTTCTTGATGAAGGCCATAACTTCCTCACTAAAGAAGTTTCCAGAATTTAATGCTTCGTTGGATAATCATGGTGGTGAAGCTGATTTGATTATTAAACATTATTATCATTTAGGTTTTGCTGTAGATACGCCGAATGGTTTAGTAGTGCCAGTAATACGGGATGTTGATCAGAAAGGGGTGTTAGTAATAGCGGAAGAATTAGGTAAGTTGTCCATACTTGCTAGAGAAGGCAAATTAAAACCGACAGAAATGCAGGGCGCCAGTTTCACAATTTCTAGTTTGGGTGGTATTGGTGGAACGGCATTTACGCCTATTATCAATGCACCAGAAGTGGCTATTTTAGGTGTTTCCAAAGCCAGTTATAAACCTGTTTATCGAGATAACCAGTTTGTGCCGCGACTAATGTTACCGCTATCTTTATCTTATGACCACCGGGTTATTGATGGTGCAGCTGCAGCACGTTTTACGGCGCATTTAGCTGAAGTATTAACCGATATGCGTTTAGCATTG
>JAOULU010000253.1 GCA_029881855.1 Nitrosomonas sp.
GGTTTTCCAATGTCTTATGCACCGGGCATTTATTGGCGATCTCCAACAAACGCACCCGTTGCTGCTCATCCAAATTGCCAATCAGTTTAATCTCCCGCGTCATTTGATCAATCAATGGCGCCTGGTCTTCACAAGCCGCACAATCTTTCGCATGGATGCGTGTATGGTGTAATAATACTTCAACCGACTCTAAATCCAATTGTTTATGATTGGCATACATACGTAATGTCATTGAAGTACAACTGCCCAAGGCCGCCAGCAGCAATTCATAAGGATTCGGCCCCATATCTGCCCCACCCATTGCTAACGGCTCGTCACTCACCCATTGGTGGTGTTCTGTAAAAACCTCACGCGTGAATTTCTTGTCACACTCACGCACCAAAACGCTACCAGCCGCAATAATAGGACGCTCAACATTTTCATCAGCCGACATGTCATCCAGATAACGCCCTGCCCAGGCGGCTAATACCGTCGCCACATATTGCGAATCCTCAGTGCGTGACAACAAATGATCGGCATGGTCTAGTGACACAAAACTTTTCGGGTGGAGAGCGGCCGTATAAATACGGGCCGCCTCATCAATAGAAACCACTTCATCGATAGGCGAATGGAAAATCAGCAGCGCCTTATTCAAGGACTTAATATGATCCAGTGTATTATAATTTTCTAGGTCGTCTATAAACTGACGCTGAATGCTAAAATGGCGCCCACCCAGTTCCACACAAGCGGACTGCTTATCTAGGATCTCAGCATGTTCGTCGACAAACAAATGTTTCACATGTCCTGCGGTAGCAGGCGCACCAATCGTTACCACCGCCTTAACACTGGCCAAACGCTGTGCCACGGCCAACACTGCTGCACCACCCAGGCTATGACCAATTAATAGTGCAGGTGCCTCATAGTGTTGTTCCAGATAAGCCGCTGCCGCGACCAAATCATCAAGATTAGAAGAAAAGTTACTATTAGAAAAATCACCTTCGCTATTACCCAACCCAGTGAAGTCAAAGCGCAACACCGCAATACCTTGTTGCGCCAACGCACGTGTAACTCGCGATGCCGCTGCAATATCTTTGGAACAAGTAAAACAGTGTGCAAACAAGGCGTAAGACTTTACCATGTCCGCTGGTATTTCCAACAAGCCGGATAAAGACTCTCCCTGTGGATTGCGAAAAGTTGCTTTGATGCGTGACATGACTTCTCCTTATTTCTCCCAAACAGTATCGGCCTATTTTAAATAGTTTTTTTGATTACGAACCCTGGAAAAACAATCACAAACAAGTATGATACAAAAATGCAGATTAAACATGGCATAAAACCAAACTTTGAGAAGGTAAATTCAAAATGAAAATTGCCATAATCGGAACAGGTCATGTTGGCTCATCAATTGCTTATACCATTGTACTGAAAGGCTTATGTAGTCACTTAGTACTGGCAGGCCGAAACACAACTAAATCACAAGGCGACGCACTGGATTTACAACATACCTTGTCGTTTTGCGAACGACCCATGATCATTGAAGGCAGCGCCATTGATGATACTAAAGATTGCGATATACTTGTTATAACAGCCTCCATCAAGGTAGAAGACAAAGTAACCAGTCGCATGGAACTGGGTCCCGCCAATATCAAGTTGTTCAAACAAATAATCCCAGGTTTGGCAAAAAATAACCCTCAGGCCATTTTTATCATTATCTCCAATCCTGTCGATATATTAACGTATCTTACAACCCAACTCGTCGGGTTAGCATCTTCAAAAATCATGGGAATTGGTACATTGGTTGACTCTGCCCGTTTCAGAGCACTCCTTTCCGCCGAAGAACAAATCCATCCTGATGACCTACGTGCCTATATTCTGGGTGAACATGGGCCAAACCAGTTTCCAGTTTTCAGCAACGCCTTTGCTGGCAGTGAACGCATTGCCGACGTTCCATCAAACCGCCGTATTTTCCAAGAAGTTAATCACGCTGGTTTTGAGGTATACAAATTAAAAGGCCACACTAATTATGCAATTGCAACAGCGGCCTGCGAAGTCATAAAAGCGATTGTGTATAACGACCACAGGACTATGCCGCTGAGTACTTATTTTTATGAATGGCAAGGCATAGAAGACAACTGTTTTAGCATTCCCGTGGTTGTAGGTCGTGCTGGCATCATCCGCTACCTGCACCCCGAACTGAATCAACAAGAAAAAATCGCCTTGGAAAAGACAGCAGAATTAATGAAAGAAAATATCAAAACTCTGATTACTAATGATGATGCAGATTAGGCTTTAAAATACACATCTTGATGACATGCCTCCTTATTACATACCTCTCTATCATCCCTTATTAAACCCTAAGAAGAGCATATGACAGATCAACTCAAGGTATTGATTCTTGGTTACGGCGAAATGGGTCAAGCTATGGAATATCTACTCAATGCACAGCAACAATTAATGATTTGGGAAAAGTATCCCCAAGATAATTTTCATTCAGTAGTGCTTGAGGATGCGGCACCTCTTGCAGACATTGTATTATTTTGCCTACCGGTAAACCCACACCGTGAAATTGTGAAACAAATTGCTCCGTTACTTAAAAAAGCCTGCCTTTGCGTGAGTATTGCCAAAGGATTAGATGAGGCCGGTCAAACTGCCGCACAAATCTTTGCAGATGAACTTGCGCAACACCAACCCTACGCATTGTTATACGGCCCCATGATATCTGAAGAAATCCGGGCTGGACGCTATGCTTTTGCACAATTGGGCTGTGAATATGTTGATGGATATAGCCGCATCCGCCAGTGTTTTAATAACACCCGGCTTTATATTGAACATACTACCGATATCACAGGCATTAGCTGGTCAGTTATTCTAAAAAATGTTTATGCCATGGTGTTCGGTATGGCCGATGAATTAAAACTTGGCGATAACATGCGCGGTTATCTCGCAGTTGCTGCGTTACGCGAATTAGATAACATTGTACGTCG
>JAOULU010000254.1 GCA_029881855.1 Nitrosomonas sp.
GCGAGAATCGGAAAAATTTTATGTTGAGGTTGCTTGCTTAATAGAGACATGGCGGTTTAACACTTGTTTTCACAATAATTGGTTTTGGGTATGATATGGAAGTTACCATAATCTACGGAGAGGGTATGTCTGAACTAAGTTTTCCTGCCTCTATTGCAACACCTGCAACATCCATTGATGAGGTCATTAGCCAGTTAACTGATATTGTTGAATGGTCCAAACAGAATAATTCACGCATGGGTTATTTTGCCGCGTTATATCGTAAAGTCACCATACAGGTAAAGCAGGGTATTAATGACAATTATTTTGATAATGGCCCGCGCATGGAACGTCTGGATGTTATTTTTGCCAATCGCTATATCTATGCTTGTTACCAGTATCAATCGGGACAAATCCCGACGCAATCCTGGGTGCGTGCATTTGATGAAACCAAATGTTGGTGGCCCATCGTCTTACAGCACTTATTGTTAGGTATGAATGCGCATATTAATCTGGATTTGGGTATTGCTGCAGCTGAAACTGTGCCCCCTGAAGAATTACCCAGCTTGAAGGATGACTTTGAGAAGATCAATAAAGTATTGGCTGGTTTGGTGGGTGATGTGCTTAAAGAATTAGCCGAAATATGGTGGTTACTGGGATTACTCAATCGGTATCTGGGTAGCGTTGAGAAAGCGATCATTAATTTCAGCATGGAAAAAGCCCGTGATGCGGCTTGGTCATTTGCAGAAACGCTATCACCATTATCTGAAGCACAGCGCCAACAAGAAATTATTGATAAAGATCAGATGCTGGCGGTGTTTTCAAGAGTAATTTCTAATCCTGGGTTCATTGGTTCGCTAGTGACTAAAATCATTCGTTTGGGTGAGCGCGGTACAACACGCCAACGGATTGAAATATTAGAATGACGGATTGCTTAACTATCAACATGGGAGGATATTTTTACCATTCAATATGGTATGAAATATAAATAAAGAGTACTTCAGAAGAACCAATTTTAAACTCATTATGATATGGGTCTACGGAAAATACTTGCTAATAACTTGGAGAACAAACATGAATAAAATTGTAACCGTTGTTTTATTTCTACTATTGGTAAGTTCAAGTGTCGCTCTTGCAGAGCCACCAGAATATCGAGAGCTGAGAGATCAAGATGCGGCAGGTCGATGGACCGAGCAGCAATACCGAAGAGCTGATGATTTCGAGAGAAGGGGAGAGAGTCAACGAGCACAAGAAGTGCGTGAGTATGGAGAGCAAAGAAGCAACTTTAATCGAGAGCTAAGTGACATTGTTAGAGATAATTGGCCTGGGGACAGATAGCACGCTTATATCTGTTTAAACGTGTTTGGACGCGCTTAAACTCGGGCAGAAAGCCGCCTTGTTTGTGTGATGTGACTTTCTTGAGTGTTTAGCCCAAGAATTGACCATGCCTCTTAGCAAGAGAAAGAACTTCTGTCATATTTACGATACCTGTGATTCAAACAAGCAGTGCTAGGTATGCAAAAAAAATTGGAGTGTAAATGAAGTCGTCATCCGGTAAATATTTTGTTGCACTAGATCATGTTAGAGCATTGGCCGCATTTTTAGTTTTCACTTGGCATTTCACACATTATAAAAACGGCTACCCGGTTCCCTTCGAGTTTGTCCCGGATATATTTGTTTTTTCGATATTTAATGAAGGCCATACGGGCGTTGCATTATTTATGACCCTAAGTGGTTATCTATTTGCTAAGTTATTAGATGGGAAGAAAATAGATTATGCACACTTTTTGTGGAACAGATTTCTTAGGCTAGCGCCGCTATTACTGCTGGTTTTGTTTTTAGTTGGCACAAAATACGGTTTAGATGCAGATAACATCAAATCGTATTTATGGAGGGTAACAAAAGGTATCGTTTACCCAACGCTGCCGAATGGCGGATGGTCAGTTACCGCTGAATTTCATTTTTATTTGATCTTGCCTTTTTTGTTGTGGATCGCCCGGCATTCTAAATATGCGCTACTTGGGGTTATAGCTTGTATGATTGCTTTTCGCCTATTTTTGCACAGCCAGTTGGGTGAAATTCAAGACCTTTCATATTTCACAATCGTGGGGAGGATGGATCAGTTCTTGTTTGGCA
Organism: Nitrosomonas sp.; assembly: GCA_029881855.1. Lineage (GTDB taxonomy): Bacteria > Pseudomonadota > Gammaproteobacteria > Burkholderiales > Nitrosomonadaceae > Nitrosomonas. The sequence continues at coordinate 2,116 of JAOULU010000254.1, forward strand.
TTATTGCGTATAGATTTTCATCACTGATATCGGGGCGACATATCTTTGTTGGGAGTATGGCAACCATTTTTCTGTTATTTTATTGGTGGTTTGACTCGGTAGGTGGGTTTTATCATTATCCAACGTACCCATCACCCAGTTTGATATGGATAATCCTGCCGACTATTGAGGGACTAATCTATGGACTGATAATCGCTTGGTATGACAACTCGTTTTCACATAAGAGCGGTAGCATTTCAACCTTTATCGCAAAAATCGGCACCTACTCTTATTCCATCTACCTGCTCCACTTTTTCGTTGTTTTTAAAATGGCAAGATACATTCATGAAAACTTAATAGATATCTCCAACTACTACTTAGCGTTTGCTTTTTCTATTTTATGTTTTTTATTGATGATCCCTATCGCCTATATCAGCCATCGTTATGTTGAAACACCATTTTTAAAATTAAGAACACCTTATTTGAAATAATGGGTATTGATGTTGGAGATACTTAACAAGGGTCATTAATACGAAGGGTCAAAGTGGGAGTAAGCTCAGTCTGACTCCTTAAACTTGAATTTGCTTGAATTTTTTTCCAAATTTTTCCGTATCAATTATGTTCTACTTTGGATTACTTTTTTGAACTTTCTTTGATCTTATTAGGGGTGGCTATTTATTTTTTAGCGTAGCATTATCAAATAAACGATAAAATGGACACTAAATCCCAGTAAAGGAGAAGATTGATGAACGAACAAAGAATACCACTTGATCCAGAACAAGTTGCTTGCGAGGTATGCTTAAAAGAAATACCAATATCCGAGGCTAAAAGTGAAGAAGCATCTGATTATGTTCTACACTATT
>JAOULU010000021.1 GCA_029881855.1 Nitrosomonas sp.
TGCTTCTGTTGCTTCTGTTGCTTCTGTTGCTTCTGTTGCTTCTGTTGCTTCTGTTGCTTCTGTTGCTTCTGTTGCTTCTGTTGCTTCAATCTTTAAATTAACTGGATCTACAATAAACGCCAGTGTTTCCCAGACATCTTCTTCACTTGCGCTAGCGTTAAGCCGTAATTTACAAATGTTCTCTTCATCTGACAAAGTAATGTGCTCTAGAGTACCCTGAGCATTCAAATTAGAAAATAAATTCTCTAAAACTGCTTCAGTCAAGCCTACTTTAGTGAACTCAATATTATAAATTGTTCGTGCTACAGCATCAGTTGATGGGGTTGTTTCCGCTTTAACAGAATCCTGTTCTGTCGGCTCTTCTGCCACAACGGGTTCTATTGCACCATTGTCAACAATTGGTGCCGACGGAGAAGAAGCCTCACCAGATTCTGTAATTTCTTCTGTGAATTTTTTTAGTTTCTCACAGACCTCTGCTGCGACTGCCTCATCAGCACCACCATCACCACGATGGCCAGCCAATTGATCTTTGATGACATCACCCGCTTGCAAGAAAGCGTCAACCATCTCACTACGCACTTCAATCTCGCCTTTACGCATTTTATCTAGTAATGTTTCCAACATATGAGTCATCTCCGTCATGTCCGTAAAACCAAAAGTACCCGCACCACCTTTTATTGAATGTGCAGCACGAAATATCGCATTAAGGTCTTCCAAATCAGGTGAATCAACATTTAGCCCGAGTAAACATGATTCCATCTCTGCGAGCAGTTCTGAAGATTCCTCAAAAAATATTTCATAAAATTGTTCGAGGTCATTACTCATTGGTAATCCTATTTCAAAATTTGGTAATAGCGTACCATTGGCGAATAACTAATTAATTGTGAAACAAAAGCTCTAAAACCGCCTATTCCTTAGAAAAACACTAATTAAAGGTAATGACTTCTCACAAATACCCATTACTCTCTTTATTAGCCAATAACCTTTTTAATCACCTCAAGTAATCGACTTGGATCAAATGGCTTTACTAACCATCCTGTGGCACCGGCCTCTTTGCCTTGTGCTTTCATATCATCACCGGATTCAGTCGTTAACATTAAAATAGGTATCGTTTTGTAATCTGCTAGCTCGCGCAACTGGGCAAGTAATTTCAAACCATCTACTCGCGGCATATTAATGTCTGTCAACACCAAATTAAAATTCTGTTTCTTTGCTTTATCCAGTGCGTCTTGGCCATCAACGGCTTCAATTACTTCATAGCCCGCACCCTTTAACGTAAACGAGACCATTTGCCGAATCGAAGCAGAATCATCCACCGCAAGTATTGTCTTAGTCATCTACCTAACTCCTTTACTGATTTGTTATCCCACATAAAATATATTTATAATAATTCGATATCATTCAAAAAAGCTCAATATCACCCATTTGCATATTTTGCTGTACAACTGGTTTTTTCTTAGTGCCTGAATTTGCGACCGTTATTGCATGTGTAATTTTTGCATTAATTTCATCCACACTTTTCTTTTGCGCTTTTAAATCGAGCTTCCGATCTACTCTTTGTAGTACGCTTTGCAATGTTTCCATCTGTCTTGCTGAATGACCAATTAGTTGAGTGACCAAATCACCAAATTGTAATGAGGTAACCGCCGTATCTAACTCACTCTCAATTTTGTCTGCAACAACCATTTGTTTCTTTAACAACGCTAGAATTGGTTTACTGCCTTCTGGTGCAGCTAATTTTTCTATTGCAGTTACCATCTCATGATGTGATTTCGTTAATTCATTGATAAATTTAAAACTAATCACAAGATTATTAATGGCATCACTCACTAACCGATCAACTTGGCTTAAATCTTCTTTGATCGTTTTGAAGTATTCATCGGCTTCTTCATTACAAATTACAGTATCTTCAATAGACAAGTAATCATCATCCGAAACAACCGCTTCTACATTTGTTTTTTCTAATGCCTCAGGAGATGATTCAGCTGTACTCACTATATTTTGATGAGATTGTGATAAAGCAATTAATGCTGATACTAGACCTAGGCTGGTTAAAATGGATAACCCACTGATAATCGATGCCGTATAAGCTAGCACCCAGTAAATCTGAATGCTTGCAAATACTAAAACAATACCAGCAGCCACCAAGAAACCATATTTTGTATTAACAACTGGTTTGATCACCATTTACTCCTTATTACAAAGGAAATATTTACTTAAATTATCGGCCTGGTGTTTAAAACCTTAGCAAGTATTAATTTGCCACCTCACCAAGTCTGTTTGCCCATCCGAGAGCCTCTAGCTCGACATCTGCTAATTCATTAAGTGTTATGAACCCAAGCTCACCAAGAATTTCTTGAATACGCTCAACCTCTCCTTTCTCATTAGCCTCAACTAATTTTAGTTCCAGGCCTAAACGTCCATCTCGACTAAGTAATGCCTGGCTCATATCCTCTGGAATCCCCAATTTGTCAATAATTTGCTGCATCTCAATGCCAAGCAAGACATCTAGCAGCGATAATATTCCAACCATAAACGCGCGTTCTTGATGGTTTTTATCATGTGGGCGTTCAACTGCAGCTATCAACTCCATCAACTTGCCACGTGCAGCAGCCGTCTGCATCAAAGCATTTGACATATTCTCAGAATCTTTTGCGGTGTAGAGCAATAGCTGAATCCATCTTTGCAATTGCGTACGACCAAGAACCATAATTGAATGCTTTATCGAATTAATCTTCTGTGGCAATCCACCAGCCACTGAATTAACCATACGCATTAAGTTATAGCTCAATCCAGGCTGGTGCTTGAATTCCCTTTCGATCTCTTCAATTTCACTATCACCCATAACAAGTGTCAGTAATTTTAATAAAGATATCTTAGCTGGATCAGCGCGCTTACCTGACATAACTTCTGGCTTTGCAAAGTAATAGCCTTGAAACATTTGAAACCCTAGCTCCATACAATGTTCCGCCTGTTCATGGGTTTCCACGTTTACAGCGACAAGTAAAACAGGCCAACGCTTTAATTCCTGAACCAACTTCGAAAGCACATCTTTTTCAAGTTCAAGAACGTCAATCTTTGCGATATTTACAATAGATAACAGCCGTTCAGTCTCCAAATTAATTGATGTAACTTCATCAAGAGCAAATTGATAGCCTTTTTCTTTTAGTTCTTCACATCGCAGTACCAGTTCATCAGTAATTTCTACCGTCGACATGATTTCTAAAACCACATGCTTACATGGCAATAGCAAGATCACATCGCTCATTAATAGTTCAGCATCAATATTAATAAAGCCGCGTTGTTCGTTTAGTACGTTTTGTACACCTAATTGACCATAGGCATTAACAATGACATTCGCAGTAGACGATAAATCATTTGTTTCTTCTTTTACCTCTGAATCATCATTAACTCTAAAAAGTAATTCAAAGGCCACCAGATTTTGTTTTCGATCCAGTATCGGTTGTCTACCAAGAAATACACCCTCCATTAGTTCCTCCGCTATTAGCAAATGTTCTTAATTAGCAAATGTTCTTAAAATGCGAACTTATTTCATCGGCTAAAGACAATATTTCTTAAGCCATAAATAAGATAAATATTCACCTTTGTTTTTAAAAAATATGACTAACCTATCCAGCACCCAATTAAACCTCACGGTTAGTATCCAGCTAAGAAATAAATTCGCTATTTAATTGGCTTAATAAGTTTTTTATAGTGCCGCAGGAACGGCTTGATTCTTTCCATCACGCTTAGCCTGATATAAGGCACCATCAGCTCGATTTATCACCGAATTTTGATGCTCGCCAAACGAACGAATCGCCACACCCGCACTAAATGTAACGGGTATTGATTCATTATTAACGAGCAATGACCGATTTTCTGCCAAGTTTTTCTGCAACCGATGAATGACACGTATTGCCTCATCCATTTCAATATCTGGTAAGAGAATTACAAATTCCTCCCCTCCAAACCGCGCCACAATATCACTGGGGCGTAACATATCTTTTGCCACTGATACCAATTTAATGAGAACATGGTCACCATATTGATGCCCAAAACTGTCATTAATTTGCTTAAAATCATCGATATCAATTAATACCGTACATAACGACTTAGCATTTCTATCGGCACGTGCAGCTTCACGACTAAAAATTTCATCTAAGCCTCGACGATTGAAGGCACCTGTCATTTGGTCTATCTGAACCAATGTTCTGAGTTGCTTCAACTCATTTTTCATTGTTTCAATTTTCCGTTCAGCTAACTTTACTTGCTCCTGTGCCGCACATACTTCATCACTAAACTCCAGGCCACGGGTTTCCGATAGCACAGCATCAAGGATGCCTATGATTTCATCGGTATCGCACGCACCTCTGATTTGATCAGCATAATGCTCTACTTGTTTGTAATATTTTTCAGAGTCTATTAATGATTTACTCCGCTTTTCTATCATAGCTTCTATTGGTTTAACCAATCGCAGTGAACTTTTCTTTCTTTCTCTAACAACTTGCATGGTGTAATCTCCTCAAACTTCGACATTGCATGTTCAGCCATCTTAGCTTGGGAATAATTCGTTGGATTGCGAAGGAGAACCCATTCCAATGTGACTGTCATGCAAACAAATTAACAGAACACTTTGCAAATGATTTATTGAATAAATAGGGAAAGAACCGCTATTTATATGGAAAAGAAGAAGATGGTTTACAAGATATACAAAAATAAACACTAACAATCATATGGTTATTAGTGACGCGTGAATCTTTCTAGAATAAATATGCTTTTATGACTTACAAGACAAAATTTTAGTCAATTAACAAAACGTTAATTGACATGCTAAGAACAAATATTAGGCGGGTAACGCTTCAAGTATTTGGTTTTTACCATTCCTCTTTGCTCGATATAATGCTTCATCTGCACGCTTAAAAATACTTTGTTGTAATTCACCTTTTTGATATTCAGCCAAACCAGCACTAAAAGTAATTAAGAGACGCTTATTTTCATGCAGAAAGAATTTTTTCGTTAAAGAACGTCGCACCCTATATAAAATAACCATCGCCTCATCAAGGCTTGTATTAGGCAACAATATAACAAACTCTTCTCCACCATAACGTGCAACAATATCTTCCAGTCGTGTCGTTTGCTTAACCGCATTAGCCAAATAAACTAAAGCATTATCACCTGCCTTATGGCCGTACATATCATTTAAGACCTTGAAATTATCAATATCTAGCAATGCATAGCATAATGGCACGTTCTGACGGTTAGCACGCGCGACTTCGCGCTCATATGCTTCATCAAGACCGCGTCTATTGAGAATACCCGTCAGATGATCTTCATGAACTTTTTCACCCATCTGTTCTAACTCAGATTCAAGCTGACTAATTTTGTTATATGCTTGATCAACCTCTGTACGCGCTAATACGAGATCATTTCGATAGTCAATGGATTTTTTCTGCATTTGACTTGTTTCACGCATTATTTCCACAATAAGATGGTTGAGTGATTCTATATTATCTGCTTGACTAATTTGCTCGGAATAACCCGCAATTCTATCGTGATATTCTCCAGTAGCATCCGATAACTCTTCAATGTTATTAATCAGGCTAGTTACCAATTGCTTAAGCGTCACCGTTGCTTGGCTAAAACTACTGCTTAATATTTCATGGCGCTCTGTTATCTCTTCCAAATAATGTTCCGCCTGCGCCACAATCCTCAGGTCTAGTGGCCTGGACATCGTTTCTTGCAGTTTACCAAACTGGTCTTTTATCCACTGATCATCTGCTAACAATTCCTTGGTACTATCTATAAGTTGATTGAATAATCGCAACAACCCTTGCTGTAGCCTGAGGCCGTACTCACCACATGTATCAAACTTGCTGCAGAATGATTTAAAACAAGAAATAAATGCTTCCATTTCTTGTTTACTACGAATTCCATGTAATTTCTTAGCTAAATCTTTTGCTTCTTCTGTTAAGCTCTCATTTCCCAAGGGCATTACGGCAAAATGTCCTAGTATCTGCGCCAATAATTCAAGTAATTGATTGGTATAGTTACTTACTGAATGATCTTCTTGAAATGAAACTGATTCGATCGAAGGCGAATTGCTCTCTGCTAATTCAACTTCCTGTATAGACAATGAGGCTTCATTATTCTGCTGAGACTCAGGACTTATTTCAAGTTCTGCGCTCTCTTTTGTTGTTGGTGTCAGTGCAGTCCACGAATCTATCAAAGCCTGCAATTTATTATGTAGCTGGTCTGAATCTTGTGTAAATTTGTTAAGTACCCTATTGACACTCTTACGTTTTTTCGCGGTCGTCAGTACGCCATGCTTACTATCCAATCGCTTTAATAAAGTATCAATAGTTTGCGCCCAATTAATACCAACATCGGATGTGTTCTCAACTACCGTTTCAACTGCTTCAGTAGCGTCTGCTGACATAACAAGTGCTTGCAGCAACACTTCTTTACACATTTGCCAGTTTTGATCGTTAACAGCTCGCTGCAAGCTATCTGCAAATGTCAACAAAGGAGGTGTATGACGTGGGAATTCTGTTACTAAATCAGAAAATATTTTAGCGGTGCTAGCGTCAACATTACTCGGATTTCCAGCAATTTGATCGTATAGTTTATTGTAATTATCAGGTGTTGGCGGAATTTTAAGAGAAGCAAGTTGCCGCAATGTTTCACGAGCAATAATGGAAGAATTTGATGCTTTCTTTTCACTCATAAAGGACACTTAAATTCAATATTTATAGACCTTAAAAGCAATGCGAACCTAAAAATAAATTAATCGACTAATTTATTTAGTATGGCATAACGAATTAGCTCTGAATTATTCGTTAGCTTAAGCTTCTCTAGAATACGCGCCCGATAAACACTCACCGTTTTTGGACTTAGAAACATTTCAGCAGAGATATCAGAAAGTGTTTTCCCCGCTGCAATCATGCATAACGTTTGGAATTCCCTGTCTGACAAGATGGAATATAGTGGCTGATCGGCATCAGAGTTGATGGTATTGGCAAGTTCTTGCGCAACCGCAGGGCTAACGTATTTATCACCACCAGCTACTTGACGAATGGCCACTACGAGCTGAGCTGGCGCACTTTGTTTGTTTAAATAACCAGCAGCCCCTGCTTTTAGTGCACGCACTGCAAACTCATGTTCATTATGCATACTTAACATTAAAACAGAAAGCTGGGGCTTATCTTTTCTAATTTGCTTAAGAATCTCTATTCCATTTCTATCAGGCAAAGAAATGTCAAGGAGCAGAACATCAAATTCATGTTGCCGTGCAATCTTCACAGCTTGAAATCCAGTCTCAGCTTCTCCAGTAACGCTAATATCCTTAATCTCACTGAGTATTTGCTTTAAACCCTGGCGAACAATTGCATGATCGTCAGCAATCATTACTCGTATCATTAATCTCTCCAGATGGTCAAAACTATGAAGCCTTCTGTTGCATTGCGCTATGTCCTGATTGCGGGGTTTTCTCCAACGGGGTACTGAGTGCAGCAAAATGTAACGCTTGACTCTCAGTATCTTCAATAGGGATACGAATCTCTACTTTTGTCCCTTTACTGGCACTGCCAGAAATATCAAAGATGCCTTTCAGTTGTTGACAGCGTTCACGCATTCCTCTTATTCCAAACGAGTCCTGCTTATCCAAGTCTGAGTCTGTAATACCGCAACCATTATCAGAAATTTCCAGGATTATTATCCCATCAGACTCAACAAGACTTACTTCAACATGAGTAGCACTTGAATGCTTAGAAATATTTGTTAATGTTTCTTGGAAAACGCGGAAAATAGCAATAGACAAATCTGAATCAAGTAAAATTTCTTCGTTACCACATGTCACACGGCATGATATGCCAATACGGTTACTAAATTCTTTCGCCTGCCATTGAATAGCTGCAACAATGCCACAATCAAGCACCCCGGGTCTTAGATCAAGAGAAATCCGGCGTGTGCTATCAATGACACGATCAACTAAACATTCTATAGAAGCTGCTTTTTTCTGGTAAAAAACTGGAAGCCGGGGTATTGGGTCTATACAAGGAAATAACTCACATTTAATGGCCGTTAGTGTTCCGCCAATATCATCATGGATTTCACGCGCTATTAGCGCACGCTCATGCTCTTTAACTTTTTGCAGATATGAAGAAAGCTCAGCTAATTGTTCCCGCGACCGAGCAATTTCTCGTTCAGCCAATTTATTACGCGTAATATTAATCATGATGCCATCCCACAGGGTATCGCCATCAGATGTTCTTCTTGGCGTTGCGCGCAGACTAATCCACTTTATATCACTATCACCTTTCACCTGGATGCGACCTTCCCAGTTCAATGTGGAAAGTTGCTCTACTGATATTGCCATTAATCGATCATAAATGACCTTATCACAAGGCAGAATTAATTCTGCAAATAATGTTGGGGTTGCCATAAGCACCTTTGGAGACATCCCCAATAACGTCTCGGATGCGTCACTAACATAAGGAAAACTGAGTTGCCTATTTTGATTCAATAAAAACTGAAAAACCACACCGGGAAGATTGGAAGTTATCGCACGGAAACGTTCTTCTGTTTTCTGTAATTCAGCTTGCGCCTGATTAAACTGCTGGAAATTGTCAACGGCTTTTAGGCTTCTCTTTATTGCAGGTATTAATCTAGCCAAATTACTTTTAACAATATAATCATCTGCGCCTAAATCCATCAACGCCTCAGCTTCCTCTTCCCCTGCATGCCCTGATACAACAATAAATGGAACATCTAAGTCTTGATCTACCATCAATTGAAATACATCTCTAGCGCTCAATTGGGGCAAATCATTATCAGACAAAACGATATCCCAACGCCTGGTGACAAACATGTTGCGCGCCGCTTCAATTGTGGCCACATGCAAACAATCCACGTGCAGCCCACCTTCTACAAGCGCCTGTTGCAAGAGACTTGCATCGTCGACCGAACTGTTAACAATTAAAATTTTAAAAATTTTTGTGTCCATTTTCCCAGCGCTTTGCCTATACCTATAAGAAACCAAACCAATTAGTCACCCTAACACTTAAAACCTAACCCACTGAATATCATTTCCATTTTACAAGATAACCCACTAAGAAAGAAGCGTTTTATCAGTAGAATAATCTTTATGAACCAAGAAGTTGGGTAGAAACAACAGTTCCTAAAAACTAAACTTTCCAAAAAGTCAACCGTTATTAGCTACAACGCTGGTAAAAATACCCCTTGGATTGCGGGAAAAGCCAACGTCTTGGCAATAATGCCACAAACTTTAGTATGAAAAAGGAGAACCAAAAATGCCACAAATTATTAACTCAAATATTGCGTCTTTAACAGCGCAACGTAATTTGAATACTTCACAGTCGCAGTTAAACACTGCACTAGAACGCCTATCTTCAGGTCTGCGTATTAACAGCGCAAAAGATGACGCTGCTGGATTGGCGATTTCTGAAAGAATGACCTCTCAAATTCGTGGTCTTAACCAAGCTATACGTAATGCAAACGACGGTATTTCACTAGCACAAACCGCTGAAGGTGCGCTAGGTGAGATCGGTAACAACTTGCAGCGTATTCGTGAATTAGCAATACAATCAGCTAATGCTACAAACAGTGCAAGTGATCGTGCATCACTACAAGCTGAAGCAGCTCAGTTGGTCTCAGAAGTAACTCGTGTTGCGAATCAAACCCAGTTTAACGGTCTTGATCTACTTGACGGTTCTTTCACTAGCCAGAGCTTCCAGGTTGGTGCTAATGCGAATCAAACCATTGATATTTCACAAATTGCTGATGCACGAGCTTCTGCATTAGGTAATAATACATTGGTGATGAGCGGATCCGTACTTGATACAGTGGTAGCTGCAGCTGCTGGTACAGCACCTGCTAGTACCGTAACCGCTGATGCAACTGTGTTGCTTTCAACCAATCTTGGATCAACAGCAACTGGTGATATCAGCATTGCTGCTGCGGACAGTGCCGCTACCATTGCTTCAAAAATCAATACAGCTGCTGCAGGTATTGGTATCACAGCAGACGCCGATACCACGGCAACGATCAGTGGCATTTCTGCTGCAGGTAGCGTTTCTTTCACCTTAAATGGCACCACTGCTATCACGGCAAGTGTAGCTGATGTCAATGATCTAAGTGATTTAGCTTCTGCTATTAACGGGCGTCAAAGTAGCTCGGGCGTTACTGCAAGCTTTGCCAACCCAAGTGATAAATCAACCCTCACATTAACTGACAAAGAAGGCAATGATATTCTGATTGAAGGGTTTACCCATACCACAGCAGCAGCAACAGCTACTGTCACTGGAAACGGTGGCACAACTAATTTAGTTGACGCAGGTGCTAATTCTACTCGCATAATCGGCAGCGTAACCCTTGCTACCGCTGAAGGTCAAATCTCAGTGGCTAACCAGGCTGCAGCTGGCGCACTTTTTGATGTCGCAACAAGTACCTTTAATGCGGTATCAACATTAGATGTGTCAACAGCAGCGGGTTCACAGAAAGCTATTGATATCGTAGACGCGGCGCTAAGCCAAGTTAACGGTTCACGTGGTGATCTGGGTGCGGTTCAAAATCGCTTCACATCAACCATTGCTAACCTGCAAACAACATCTGAGAACCTGTCAGCATCACGTAGCAGAATTCAAGATGCCGACTTTGCGGAAGAAACAGCCGCCATGACTCGTGGCCAGATTCTTCAGCAAGCAGGTGTTGCGATTCTTGCACAAGCAAATTCGTTACCTAACAATGTCCTTTCACTATTACGTTAAGTAATTATGGACATATAGTAGTGCTAATGAAACGCGGGATAATTGATGTCAATTATCCCGCTTTCAGCAAGCTTTAAGGAGTATATAAGATGATTACAAATCACATAAATGGATCGGGCATAAACACTCAGTCTCTACCTGTATCGCCTGTACCACAAAAAACACAAACACAAACACAGAGTAGAGCACCCACTCCTGTGGCCGAACCACAACAAAACATGGGTTCAGAACAGGATGTTAAACAGGCCGTCAAACAAATTGAACAAGTCGTCAGTAATTTGGCACGGAATTTGCAGTTCTCAATAGATGATGACACTGGAAAAACAATTGTCAAAATTCTTGATGCTCAAACTCAGGAAGTGATTCGACAATTTCCGACAGAAGATGCTATTTCAATTGCTCGTGCACTAGATAGAGTGCAAGGCTTATTGTTTAACGATAAAGCATAATTATAAAATTAAACTGTAATAGGAACTAAAAACATGCTTGCAACTCCAGGAATTGGCTCCGGTCTCGACATCAATAGCATCATCAGCCAACTGATGGCAATTGAACGTCAGCCATTATCAGCGCTTGCTGGCAAAGAAGCCATAAAACAAACACAACTAACTGCATTTGGCAGTCTCAAAGGGGCCTTATCGTCTTTCCAAAGCAGCCTTGCCTCCTTATCTAATCCGGCAAATTTTTCCGCTGTATCGGCAGATCTCGCCGACAGTTCTTTAGCAAAAGTGAGTGCTAGCCCATCAGCTGCGACTGGAAACTATAATGTTGAAATCCAAGCATTGGCACAATCACATAAATTAAGGTCTGGCAATTTTGCTTCTACCAACACAACGGTTGGCAGCGGCTCACTCACAATTCAATTTGGGACATATAGCGGTGGTACTTTTACACTTAACCCAGATAAAGCGACACAAACAATTACTATTGATCCTAGCCAATCAACGCTATCTGGTATACGCGACACCATTAAT
>JAOULU010000255.1 GCA_029881855.1 Nitrosomonas sp.
CTAGAGAAATTAATGACTCTTTATGATAAGGCAAAACTAACATCCGAGAGTTGGGCAAAACGGGTTGAAATTCATCATTTATCAGCTAAGGCGTGGCTAATTTATCAAATAGGTAAACCAGAGGAAGCGTTAAAGGTAATGCGCCAAGCAGCTAGGTTGGAAGCCGCGATAGAAAAACATCCTGTAACACCCGGTACAATTTTGTCAGCACGTGAGTTGCTGGCTGATATGTATTTAGAGATGGGAGAAATTAAGGCAGCGCAAGCAGAATACTTTAGTGTATTAACACATAATCCGAATCGTTTTAATCCATTATATGGTGTGGCGCGTACAGCAGAATTAGTAGGTGATAATAATCAGGCAGCTTTGTACTACAAAAAACTTGTTAATGTGGCGGTGACCGATTCTTTGCGTGAGCAGCTACTTCACGCAAAGAATTTCTTAGAAAATTAAATGTATAAGTATGTTGGCAATAAAATAGTAACCACAGAAATGTCGATGAACACGTTATCCACTAAATTGATAATGTGATTTTTATCACACGATTATTTTTAATATAAAATTAAACTACTCTTTTTATCTATTTTGTAGCGGGTTTTTCGGTGGGAGAGTTTGTATGCCAGAAAATGGTGAAATAACATGTCGCTTGCTAGCGGCTTCTGCGGTGTCATACTGGATAGAGCGTGAAGGTGGGCTAGCTGCCTCACCGCTATACAACAGTGTTGGTTATGCTTCTGCACCCATTATATTAGTGGGTGGAAAAGATGATATTGATGCAATTACTGTAGGTTCGACCACAGATGGTTGTGTCATCGTTGCATGTCGTGGCACATTGAGTAGTACGACTGGCGAGGATAAGAAGCAAGTGATTCTTGATTGGATTAATAACCTTAAAGTCAAACCGGTTAAGGTGCCGGGTCTGCCGGATGGTTGTCGTGCGCATGATGGTTTTTTTAAAGCGGTGAATTTGGTTAGAAGTTCTGCAGGAAAGAATGTATTTGCAGAAGTTTTAGCACAACTTGCAGTAATCGGCAGTGATGCAAAGCTCTATATCACAGGTCATTCTAAAGGTGGTGCTATGAGCTACATTGTGGCTGCGCAGTTGATTGCCATGGGGCGGATACCCGATGCAATTATCAGCTTTGCAGCAGCTCGCCCAGGAGATGGTGACTTTGCCAATTACGTGCAGGACAAAATGTCTGGGGGTGAAATTCGCCGTTATGAAGTTAAAAATGACATCGTCCCGCATTTGCCACCAGATTTAAAGCTTTGGGATTTATTGGAAGAAGCATTTGACGGCGATAACGAAAATCTAAGTGACTGGAACTATGACTCCGTCGGGCAGTTGTATTACTATGATATGGACGAAGAGCTGGAAGTGCCAAAAAGTAAAATATCCCGTGCATTGGTCCATTTTCAGCGTTTAGTTGCATTGGGAAAAGCAATTAAGAATAGCGAGTTTGAAGAGATCGTAGATGAACATAGCCTGACAGATAGCTACGGGCCACTAATTTGTCCAAACTTGCCTTATGGTGATACAGCGATAAATCGATAGACCGGGAAAATGGTTTTAGCTAATTATGAACAATGGTGGCTGAAAGTTGAAATCATTTTTGGTGTACAGATATCCCGTTTGTGAACTTGTTACTGCGGTGTTTTTTTTATATTGGCATAGATGTCAGCGTGCTGAGAGGGCGTATTAGGATAGCTTAAAGGTTCTACCATAAATATTCGAGTCTTTCGGAAATCAGATTTGTGCTTAGCTTAAGAAGCCAGTTTTTATAGTAGAAAAAATATGGGCCAATTACCCTCGAGTTTTCGGTACAACTTTCAGAATCTTCCCGTCTTCTTCGTCAGACAACAGATAAATCGCGCCGTCAGGCCCTTGTTCCACATCACGAAAGCGCAAAGTGTTTTGTAATAACTGTTCTTCACCAGCAATTTTGTCGCCATCAACTACAAGTCTGGCCACGTGCCTGCCAGCCAATGCGCCAACAAACAAATTACCACGCCATCCAGGAAACAAGTTGCCATTGTAGAAAATCATGCCAGATGGTGCGATGGATGGTGTCCAGTAATAAATGGGTTCTTCAAACCCTTGTTCTTCGTGTTCATCTTTAATTGGTATCATGGAGTAATGCACACCATAGCTTGCTTTTGGCCAGCCATAATTTTTTCCGGGTTTAGGAATATTTATTTCATCGCCACCACGTGGACCATGCTCGTGCAGCCATAAATCACCGGTTTTCGGGTTTATTGCAGCACCCTGAATATGCCTGTGACCATAAGACCAGATTTCTGGTTTTGCTTTTGTGTTCTCTACATAAGGATTGTCTTTAGGTATTGAGCCATCTGGGCGGATGCGTATGAGTTTTCCAAGGTGATTGCTGAGATTTTGTGATTCCTCTATATATTTTGCGCGGTCGCCCAGTGTAATAAAGAGATTGCCATCTGGCGCGAATATAAGCCGCGAGCCAAAATGTTGTGCGCCAACAGTTTTCGGAATTTGCCGGAATATCACTTGAAGATTCTCCAGTCTGTCGTCGACAAGTTTGGCCTTGGCAACGGCCGTACCTGCCTTAGCGCCTTCTGGTTCTGCGTATGAGAGATAAATAATTTGGTTGCTGGCAAAATTCGGGTCAATCTCAACATCCAGTAGCCCACCTTGTTGCATACTGAAAACTTTGGGAACACCTTTTATAGGTTCAGATACTTGGCCATCGGGTGACACAATGCGCAGACGGCCGACACGTTCAGTCACCAATAGGTTGCCATCAGGCATAAAGGCCATGCCCCAAGGAAAGTTTAATCCTCTGGCAACTAATCTAACTTCAATTTCTGTTTGTATGCGTTGGGCATGCGCCATTGATGTGAAAAAGAAGCTGCTGCACAAAGCCACAATGACAAATGTTGTTAAGAATGCGCGCGTAAAGTTCATTTTGTTTTG
>JAOULU010000256.1 GCA_029881855.1 Nitrosomonas sp.
TGCTAAATTTCGTGTACGACTTACAAATTCAGGTGCATTATCGAGAAATAACTGTACAGCATCTAAAACAGCTATATTTGAATTCTCAATGTCAGTTACAAATGAAGTTAAATTGGTTTGTTGTAATGGCGTCAACTCTTCAATAGCTTGGGTATATGTCTGCATAAATTGTTGCAGTGCAAAATGAAACCCCTTTAAGCGATCATGTTTTTCTGTAGGGCTTTCTCCAGCAAGTTCAGTTGCATCAGGAATCATTGCAGCATCAGGTGCCATTAATACGGCATCATAACCAATCATTGCCAATAAACGACGAACAGATTCAGGTTGACGTGCCGTTTCTAAAAATGCTTCCGCCTGGGTGCGATCAAGCATGTCAGAAAGCTGATCAAGCACTACGGAAAGTGTCTCTACAATAACCACTTCCATATCGGCTGGTGTCCAACTCCGCCGTTCTGGAAAACGTGCAGCCAATTCCTCGAGCATAAAGAGGCGGAAACCATCGTAGTCCCTTAATAACCAATCAAAATCATCACCAACTAAGGGTAACTGCTCTGGCAATTCAACTTCTCGCCGCGCGCAATCACTACAACCTTCTCGAAAAATTAAGTTTGGTTTAGGCGTATTTGATCCTAGAGGTTGAGTCATAGTTATTTACCTTCGATCGCAAACTCAAGCCGTTCAGTATGGTTAATAGTTGCCAGTTGGTAGGAAATGACAATATCTAACCTTGCATCTTGACCTTCCACCGTGACCTCAAGTGTCTTTGGGTCTACCTCGCCAGTTAATGCTTCGCTTAATGATGCAAGTAAACGTTTTTTTGTTACCTCCCAAAGCACACTTCCGTTTGGTTCAAAAACTAGTGCACGTATACCTATACCAAATTCAGGGCGAAACCAACGTTCTCCAGGATTAGTAAATAAGACCTGCTCAATCTGTTCACGTATATGTTGTCGTCGCGCACTGGTTACCGCACCCGCAGCACCAATCTCAAGTGGGAATTTCATGAAATCTGGATTATTAAGCTGTGTTGCCATATCCGCCTCCTTTATTGTGCTTTGCTTTTAATCGTCATTGCTGCCGGTGTCAGTGGTGGCAAAGGCGGCGCAGAAGGCGAACCCGGCGCGGTACAAAGATGCGTGTGGCTGTTATACATGGCCATAAAAGTTTGCCCTTTAATCAATGGCTCCCCTCCCTTACCACCCACATGAACCTGTTCACCTTTAATCTCAATTTGAGTAGCCTTTACCGTAATACCACTTGCAGCCATTTCTATCTTATTTCCGTTACTGTCTTCAACCACAGTTCCGCTTGAATTCATTGTTACAATATTCCCATTACTATCTTGCAAAACAATTTCATTAGCTTCAGCATCCATTGTTAACTTGGCACCAGACGCATCTTCTAGTTCAACCGTCCCTTGAGGGTCAATGGTCATCTCAGTACCGGCAGGATGAGCGAGCCGGAATTGCTCTTCACCTGATAAATCATCAAACTGCAATACATGGCCAGATGGTGTGCGTAGAATGCGCGTTGTGGGTTCTTCCAATGCTGCTTCTTCAGGTGTATCGCTACTTTGTTGCCAGAACACACCAACCCAAATAGGGTGATCAAGATTCCCTTCCTCAAACTCCACCCAAACTTGTGAATCTACTTCAGGGATCATAAATAAACCTTGATTGGCTAATCCACCAAACGGCAAACAAGGCAAGGCCCAACCAGTTACTTGATCAGCCAATACCGTTGGCACACGTAATTTCATACGCCCTCGTTTCTCAGGATCACGATTGTCAGTGACAAAGCCGCGATATTTACCGTAATAGCGTTGTTGCGCCTGTTGTGCTAGTTGCTGAACAATCTGCTCCATAAAAATTCCTCTTATAATATTCTTGTAAGTGGGTTGTCTGCGGATTCAAGATTGTCACCATAAGCGTTGCGTAACAATTTGAATGCCGCTTTATAACCATTCATATCAAACCGATGGTTCACTTCATCGACATAATAAATACCACTATATCGCTCACCCAATCCATCCACACCTACAGGCTCACCAACGCGTAGTACATGCCCGTACATTGCACCATCTAACTCACCGTCCACCTTAATTTTCATTGATGCTTCGTTAGCAGCATGTTGTGCAATTGCCGCCATTTGTGCATCATCATTAATCCCTTGGCGTTGAGGACGCCAAATAAAATCACCCAATCCAGAAGCGGTGCTATCCACTGGTTCATTTCCGAGCACTGTAAGGTTAGGCGATACAATCTGCTCAGAGCTTTCATGACCCGTCTCTGCAGCAACTTGATAAGCTGCCTGATCGGGCTGGTGCCCATCATCTTGAATATTAAAACTAATACAATTGGTAGCACTACCCGCATAAACTAGAATGGTTGGTTGCGCTTCTAAATCCAAGCGCATGTCACCAAAATGAATCTCACCCTCTCGAAAGAGAATCTCATAACCATTTGCATCTGCTCTTTTCTTTAAGAACCTTACATCTGTCTCATTCTGGTTCAGCTCTTGTATCGTCTGTCCTTCACCCGGTATGCCTAATATTTTTAAATCATGTGATTTTGCTATCGTAGTTACAATTAATGCATCAGTAGTTGGCGCATCCTCACCCCAGGGACGATTAACATGATGTCGATCAAGTTTTAAAGATTCGTCCTGACAAATTACTGTAACCTTAGCCGCGCCTTTTTCTGCCGGATAATCAACTTTTACCTCACGCACATAGCCACGCATCACTTCTTCACTTTCAGCACCGAATACCGCTGTGATTTTGACTGACACCCAAGGTTTAACACGATCATCATCTTGTATTATCCACGTACCATCTTCCAAGCGACGTGTTTCAAAAATCAATGTTGCTGTCGTCCATTGTTTGCGACTGGTTGCTATCACAACCTCTACTAATGCAGGATACAGATCAACGGCTTCTTGATTATC
>JAOULU010000257.1 GCA_029881855.1 Nitrosomonas sp.
CCATTGATAATGTCATGGCATCGTTTATATGAATTTACAGCAAATAGAAATAGTAAAGAGAAAGTAATTAAACCACCTGCCGCTAACTAAGCCACCACAGGTTAAAGCTTGTAGATCCGAGTCAGGATAAAGCCAATCTAAAAGAAAAGTCATTAAAAAACAAAATTAAAACTTAATAGTGCCTAAAAAAAACCGCTATTAAAGATAGGTTTTAATTAAGGATAACACTATGTATTCAGTTTACTTAATGAATAGAAAAAGAAAGATATTTAGTGAAATATATACGGTTGATAGAAATGAGGCAATAAAAGCATATGAAGAGAAAATATATCGTGCTGAACTATACGGAAGGAAAATATTAGCTGTATTTAAGAGTAATGAAACAATCGAAGATATTCATAGTTTCTATGAGCAAGTACAGCAAGATCAATTAAGTCAGAAAATAGAAAAAATAAAAGCTAATGTAAGTGGTGCTTATAAACTAAATATTATTATAAGGCTGACGAAACCAAAATCAGAAAAGGTAATGACATACAAAGAAGTTAGTTCGTAGCCTGCTCAATAAAAAAACCGCTTAAAATAGCGGTTTTTTTAATACTGCAAAATAATTTTATACTGTTTAAACCATCTTTGATAAAAAGACATCTCTTTTAAAGAGAAGTCTTTTTAATTATTTTAAAGGTTTTATCAGTTTTTATGGATTAATGTCCAGCAGGGATTCCGTCATCCCCTTCTTTGAGACAATTGCCGTTACCATCTAATCCAAATTCACAATCTTCTCCGACGCCTGTGGCACCCATATCAATATCACCAAAGCAAGCGGTTAAGAACAAGACCATTAAAGCGACTCCTATGTATGACAGTTTCATTATTCCAATTTCCTTATTTTGTATTTGTAAAGTATTTATATTTTCCACATAGTTTGGAACTTGAGTATATATTGAAATTCCAAAAAGTGGAACCATGAAAATATATCAAAATTAAATATTCTTTTGAAGAAAGTTATATGAGGAGCCGGTTACAAAGCCACAAAAAGTTTATTTTTTATCTTCTACAGCCAAGGGTATGGCAGCCTTTAAATAATAAATCATTGACCATAATGTCAAAACAGCAGCCAAATAAATTAACCATGTGCCGACGACCTGTGCATCAAAATACCCTCCTACATTGTCATAATAAAGCAGCATAGGTATTGCTGTCATCTGAGCGGCCGTTTTTACTTTACCTAAGAATGAAACAGCAACGCTTTTTGACTGCCCAATTTGCGCCATCCATTCACGTAAAGCAGATACTGCGATCTCGCGACCGATTATTATTAATGCAATGGGTGCCCCTAGTCTATCTAGGGATACTAATACAATAAGCGCTGCGGCAACCATAAGCTTGTCAGCTACAGGGTCTAAGAATGCGCCAAATGCAGAAGTTTGATTTAGCACTCGTGCGAGATAGCCATCTAGCCAGTCAGTAATTGCAGCACCCGCGAAAATCAGTGTGGCAATTAAATTTTGGTTAGCTGGTGTTAACCAGGTGGGCGGCAAATAAAAAATGCCGACAAATAAGGGTATGGCAAGTATTCTTAGCCAAGTTAATAAATTTGGGAGATTATATGGCATACAATTGTGCGTTATAACTCACGGATTAAGTGAATTGTATTCAAAGAAAGAAATATTAGGAGCATGTAAGGCGGTTATGAATGTTCATGGTTTTGTCAAAATTTGGATTGAAATAATGCGTGAGAACTGTTCAGTGTAATGCTTTATAAATTTCTTCAGCTAATTGACGACTAATACCTTCTGTTTGTTGTAACTCTTCTATGCTGGCAGTTAATACGCCTTTTAGTCCACCAAAACGCGCTAGTAAACCTTGGCGACGCTTGGCACCTACACCAGCGATATTTTCAAGTGTTGAGCTTGTGCGAGATTTACCTCTTCGACTACGATGACCTTGTATCGCAAAACGATGCGCTTCATCGCGAATTTGCTGAATGAGATGCAAGCCCGCATTATCAGCAGGTAATTGTAACGGCTTTTTGTGGGTGGGGAAAATCAATTGTTCTAAACCAGGCTTGCGCCCTTCTCCTTTTGCAACACCCAGTAGATTGGCATCGCTAATGCCAAGTTCTTCAAGTGCCTGTTTAGCAGCGTTGACCTGTCCTTGGCCACCATCAATTAAAATCATATCGGGTAGTTGGCCTTCTCCCGTTACAATTTTTTGGTAGCGTCTATTGAGCGCGTCCCGAATGGCAGCATAATCATCACCCGGCGTAATACCACTAATATTATAACGTCTGTATTCATTATTACGCATTGAAAAATTATCATAAACCACGCATGAGGCAACAGTTGCTTCGCCCATTGTATGGCTAATATCGAAGCACTCGATACGATTTAAGCCTGCCATTTTTAAAGCAGATTGTAGTGCTACTAAACGTTCTTCCTGGCTGGCTTGTCGGCTCATCATTTGCTGGAGAGCAAGCTTGGCGTTCTCAATAGCCATATTTAACCATGTCCGTCGGTCACCAACGGGTTTTAGGTTAATTGAAATTTTATGCCCGCACTGTTCGGTTAATAATGCTTGTAGCGTTTCACGCTGAATTTTTTCACCGACAATAATTAAGTGCGGTACACTTTTATGCAGATAATGTTGCGCAATAAATGCTTCAATAACGCTAACAGGTGTGCAGCCAGTGGCATTTTGTGGAAAAAAACATTTGTCTCCAAGGTGCCGCCCTCCTCTTACCATAGCAAGGTTGACACATATTTTTCCACTACCATCTTTAGTAATAGCGCATGCAATGATATCAGCATCTAATGTTTTGCCGCTGTCTACTGATTGCTTTTCTCGGATTTTTCTTAAGGCTTGAATCTGATCACGGAAAAGTGCAGCTTGTTCGTATTCCATTTTGATGGCTGCAGCATGCATTTTCTTATTGATACTT
>JAOULU010000024.1 GCA_029881855.1 Nitrosomonas sp.
ACGGGATGCAGATTGGTTGCCCCGTAGTATACGAAAAAAAATGCGGCGGATTGAAGCAGCTGTCACTAAATTAGAACAGGCCCAAGGTTGTGCGCCGAGTGAGCAAGAGCTTGCAGAAGAATTAGAAATGACGCTTGATGAATATCACGGAACATTACAAAGTGCACGTGGTGCGCAATTAATATATTTTGAGGATTTCCAAAAAGATGATGAAGAGCCATTTTTGGATCGCTTATGTGTCGATGATGAAAGTAATCCACTGAATTTTCTGCTGGATGAAAATTTGCGGACAATGGTTGTGAATGCCATCGATAATCTGCCACCACGGGAGAAAATGGTTATGGGTATGCACTATGAACAAGAAATGAATTTGCGAGAGATTGGCGAAGTGCTTGGCGTCAGTGAATCGCGAGTATGTCAACTCCATACACAGGCAATTGCTCGCCTACGTAGCCGATTAAGAAAAACTTGAAAATGACTTGCATAGGCTTCGTATAAAGTTACGAGGATCATACTGTGACAAATAAAAAATTAAAACTGGATCTAAATAGTGTGGCCGGCATTTCTCTGGCATTAATAGCTATTATTGGCGGCCAGTTTTTGGAAGGAGGTCACGTAGGTTCTTTGGTGCAAGCCGCAGCATTTTTAATTGTAGTGGGTGGTACGGTCGGTGCTGTACTACTACAAAGTCCAATTAGGGTGTTTGTGAATGGTGTGAAAATGGGTTCATGGGTGTTTTTTCCCCCAGTTAATTCACCAGAAAAACTAATTGCTCAGATTATCAGCTGGGCACATATTGCACGTAAAGAAGGTCTGCTAGCACTGGAATCTCATTCTTTTGTAGCTACAGATCCATTGACAAAAAAAGGTTTGCAATTGTTGGCTGACGGTAATGAATCTGTCAAATTGCGAGAAGCATTAGAAATTGATATTAATGCTTTAGTGTCTTATCAACGCCAGTCGGCAAAAATTTGGGAAGCTGCTGGTGGTTATGCGCCAACTATTGGGATTTTGGGTGCTGTGCTTGGCTTAATTCATGTCATGGAGAATTTATCTGATCCTGAGCTTCTTGGTAATGGTATTGCCGTTGCATTTGTGGCAACGATATATGGTGTTGGTTTGGCAAACTTGGTTTTCTTGCCTATTGCAAACAAACTGAAAAGTATTATCAATGAAAATATTGTGATGCAAGAAGTACTGATTGACGGTTTTGTTGCAATTGCAAATGGTGAGAATCCAAGATTGTTAGAAAATCGATTAAAGGGTTATTTTATTTAATCAGATTGTTTCTCCGTTAACAAAAACATCATGTTTATCTAATGCTAGTTCTTTATATAGTTGCATAATGCTCGATGATTAATAAACGATATCTTGATGCTGAGGAAACCACAGAAAATCATGAGCGTTGGTTAGTTTCTTATGCTGATTTCATAACGCTCTTATTTGCTTTCTTTGTGGTTATGTACGCGCTTTCATCTGTTAATGAGGGCAAATATCGCGTGTTAAGTAGATCTTTGGTCAATGCCTTTAGTACATCGGCAAGCCCTATTTTACTCCAATCTGAAACATCACCAATAACCCTTGAACAATCGCCCTTACATCTAGAAAAGCAAATAGAACTTCCAATTGTTTTGGATGAAAAGAAAGCGTCGCAGATTAAGAAACAAAAGAAAATGAAGCAGATGGCTAAAGATATCATATTGGCATTGGAACCACTAGTTCAGGATGGAAAAGTCCGAGTGACACAGAATGCACTAGGTATCGCTGTGGAAATTAATGCTAGTGTGCTTTTCTCGCCAGGCCAAGCACAGTTGGCGGAAAGCTCAACTTTATCATTGCGTGCAGTGGCGCAAGTTGTAAAAGACCATGACCATGAAATTCATATAGAAGGCCATACTGATAATACGCCTATTTATACGGATACCTATCCCTCCAATTGGGAGTTATCTACAGCACGTGCGAGTAGTGTTATTAGATTGTTTATTGATAATGAAGTGGCGGCAGACCGGATGACAGCTATCGGTTATGCCGATAATAGGCCAATAGAAACTAATGCAACCCTTGAAGGAAGAAAACGAAATAGGCGTGTGGCTGTTATGATTCTGTCAAACGAACCCGAACAAGTTACAGAAATTCCAGTTAGCTTGGATGTATCGGATACTTCAGAAGTAGTCGTTGATTCAGAAGTAGCCGTTGAGTAGATATTTAGATAAAGGCTTGGCCTTTTGGGCCATAAAGAGATATGTTTCCTGCTGCACTTTGTAGTGCAGAGAAGGCGCGTTGATTGTGCTGCAATTGGGAAGAAATAACCAGGCCATTGGCCTGGTTTATTTGTTTGGCAGTTTTAGCTAATTCTAACAATTCGCCCCAAAGGGTTTGTAAAGTGCTATCAGGATTCATTGCTAGCCATTTATTCATGCCAGCACTATCAGTTGTGAGGCCTTGTGAGAGCAAAAATTGACTACGTTGCTCTCCAAGAGACATAAGTTTTTCGACTAGGCGAGTTTTGTCTGAAGCAAGAGAATCGATGTTATCTATTTCTCCTTGAATAAGTGCTTCTTCTTCTTTTTTTAGTGTTTCTATAAATACTTGGACCGTTTCTTTTTCGTCCATTAAGGCGGTAATAAATTCAGATGAATCTTGAATTTGATACATTAGCCCTCGCCTCTCTTAGACTGAATCAGTTCTTTAACTGTTTCGAGTAGGCGGTCTGCAACAACTTCCGGATTCACTTTGAAATTTCCGTCACTTATTGCTTGCTTAATTTCATTAACACGCTCTGTATTAACAACTGATCCACTCGCAGAAGTGCTATCAAGAGATTGCAGCTTCGCAGCATCTGGGCTAATTTTCACATTTGAACTGCTACTCTCCTGCCCTGCACCAGTACTTGGTGTTGTGCTAGCTTGCCTTTTCCCTTCATTGACAGCTACCGTTGTCACTGGGTTTATTGAGTTATCTACTTTCAATTTATTTCCTTTTTAGTCAACTTCGTTGATTCTTTATCGACATTCTAATATAAAACTTTAGTAAAAACAGCACTTAAACAGGCGTATATTTACATGCCATTTTAGCAGAACTAATATAATTTTCTTACGTGGTTGTATAGATAGAATTCAAAATGTTATTTTGGTTCATAAATTGATCGGCAGATGCTAACTTGCTGGCCGCATAACACGGTTTCAGTAATGAGTAAAAAAGGTAGTAAATCACCCCTTCAAGGAAATATTGGTATGACACAAATTTTTAAAGCTATTACGCATGCACTGCGTGATTTAATTCAAATCAAGATTGTATGGATAATGATTTGGCCAGTTTTAGTAGCAAGCCTATTATGGTTAATGATCAGTATGATTTTTTGGGATACCTTTTCAGAATGGATTACTCAGAGTTTTACTTTGATAGGTGTGGTTGATTGGCTTGCAAAAATAGAGTCCGAGTGGGTTCTAAATAGCATTCAGGGCTTATTGCACTTGCTTGTTTTTGTGCCGCTTGTAATGGTTACGACACTGATTATTACAGCATTCTTTGTCATGCCAGCACTGATAAAATTCGTGGCTAAGAAACGCTTTCCTCAGCTCAAATATAAATACGGTGGGACAGTTATTGGTAGCGTGTACAATGCGTTATTCGCTATTATTATTTATATGGTTATTTGGGCTGTTTCGTTGCCTTTGTGGGCATTCGGGCTAGGATTATTGGTGCCATTTATTGCAGCAGCATTTTTGAACCAGCAACTTTTTCGCTATGACGCGTTGGCAGAACATGCAGATGCCAAGGAAATGAAAAAACTACTGGGTTCAAATAGATTACCATTGTGGTATTTAGGTTTGTTAACAGGTATGGTGCAATATGTCCCGTTACTTAATATTGTTGCGCCTACATTTGCTGCATTAGCTTTTATTCATTATGAACTTGCGAGACTCGAAAAGGTTCGTGCGGGCAAAGCTCAGATTGAACCGGCATCAAATGGATTGTGAAATAGGATGAAACCAGGTTTTATTCTGCTCGCAAAGCATCAACAGGATTTAGTTTAGCAGCCCGCATGGCAGGCACAACACCTGCAGCAAGACCAATCAATACAGATAACCCCAAAGCACCCAACACATAATCCCATGGGATATTAACAGGTAGGTTGCTAACCAGAATCTTGAGCAACCAAGCCGTACTTGCACCAACAATTAATCCCGTTATTCCACCTAGTGTTGACAGTGCGGTTGATTCCATAAGAAATAAAATACGGATACGTGTACGTGTTGCACCTAAAGCAGTGAGCAGGCCAATTTCAGCAACACGTTCTGCTACAGCAATATGCATTAATGTCACCATACCAACTGCACCGACGAGTAAAGAAACGCTACCTAAAGCGGCGACAGCAAATTTTAAAACATTTAGTATGGTCGACATTGTGCTCAGCATCTGTTGTTGCGGTATGACTGTGAAGTCTTCACGTCCATGGCGAGCGATAAGAATACGTTTTATATCATCGACCACAGCATCTAAGGATGCGTTGGGTTGGTAGGCAATATTAATTTCCATAAGGCCTTCACGGTTAAAAATCTCTAGTGCGCGGGTAGTGGGTATAAAGACGGTATCATCAAGATCAAAGCCAAGTACTTGGCCCTTTGATGCCATAACACCAATGACACGAAAGCGTGAGCCGCCTACTTGTAAAATGGCGCCAAGAGGGTTATCTGTGCCAAATAATTCAGCATGAACTTTTGAGCCTAGAACAACATAAGCACGAGGGTTGCGAGGGTCATCATCAGGTAGAAACTGGCCAGTCCCAATATGCATATTAAATGCGCGAGAAAAATCAGGTCCTTGGCCATAGACAGTTACGCGTCTGCTGCGTCCATGTGCACGTATTTCTGCATTACCCATTACGCTCGCATTGGTATATTGCGCATATCGACTATACTTGAGTGCCATGGCATCATCAATGGTCAATAGTCGTGCGCTGCCGATAGCCCCTAATGAACCACCATGCGTGCTGATTTTACCGGGTGTGATCGTGACAATGTTGGTGCCAAACTGGGTAAACTCTGATAATACAAATCGTTGTACACCATCACCGATTGATGTGAGCAAAATGACGGCTGCGATACCAATAGCAATGCCTGAGGCGGACAAAATAGTACGTAGACGATGTGCAGTTAGTGAACGAAAGGCAAAGTGAAAGGTGTCGACAGTGTTCATTTTTTACTCAGTGCTGTGACAGGATCAAGTTTTGCTGCACGACTGGCAGGTAGTAAACTGGCGAGTATACCTGTTATTAGCGCAACAACGACACCGGCCAAACTGGCCCAAATAGGTGCCCAAGCAGGCAACTGAGGGTAGATCAGGCGTATTAACAGACTACCAAATTGGCCCAATAGGAAACCAATGATTGCGCCGGCTAATGATAACCACAGTGCTTCCATAAAGAATAAACGACGAATATCGGTGGTGTTAGCGCCAATTGCTTTTAGAAGCCCAATCTCAGTTGTTCTTTGGTTTACCGCGACTAACATAACATTCATAATTAAGATGCCAGCAACTATCAGGCTAATTGCTGCAATGCCAGCTACTGAGAGTGTTAGTGCATGAAGAATTTTTTCAAATGTGGCGAGCACAGCGTCTTGAGTGATCACAGTATTGTCTTCCTCACCATCATGACTTTGTTTCAAGCTATTTAGGATGGCTTGTTTGGTAGACTGAATCTGATTATGGCTTTTAGCCTCAACCAGAATGCGAAATAAAGACGTTGTGTTAAATAAAGATTGTGCATAATCAATTGGAATAATAACGACCTCATCTGTATTAAAGCCCATGGACTCACCTTGTGGCACAAGAACGCCTGACACCAAAAAACGGTTTTCACCAAGTCTAATACGCTGTCCTATTGCATTAGTACGCGGAAAGAACTCTTGTGCCAATTTAGCGCCTAGTACGATTTGTGCACTGTGCCCCGACCCCTGCGTGAGAAAGCTTCCTTGGGCAAGTTTCATATGTCGTATGGGCAGAATATTAGCGTTACTTCCCAATACTGTAACGTCACGTAGACGATTGGCAGCAGACAGTTCTGCAACGCCAACATTAAGTGGGGCATAGCGTTTGACTTGTGGTAGTTGTCCTAT
Source organism: Nitrosomonas sp. (assembly GCA_029881855.1). Taxonomy (GTDB): domain Bacteria; phylum Pseudomonadota; class Gammaproteobacteria; order Burkholderiales; family Nitrosomonadaceae; genus Nitrosomonas. The sequence goes on from JAOULU010000024.1 coordinate 6,120, forward strand.
TAATTGAGCATCTTTTAGTGTTAAATCTCGTGGTGTTTGGCCCAATACCATGCCAGGAAATGACCCTGATGTTTCTGCACGTCCAGGCATTACTACGAGTAGATTAGTGCCAATGGATGAAAATTGATTGACGACATAGCGTCGAGCGCCGTCACCCAAAGCAGTTAAGACAATGACAGCAGCAACACCCAATGCCATGGCAAATACAATAAGTATTGAGCGTATTCGATAGCTCATGATTGCTTTAAAGGAAAGGTGTAGCGTATCAGATAGTGTCATTGGCTTGATCGATCATTATTTTTCCATCCCGCATGGCAATTTGTCGGTGAGCCCGTGCACCGAGTTCACGATCATGTGTGACGACAATTAATGTGGTGCCAGTTTTATGGTGGTTTTCTAGCAATGTCATAACTTCAGCACCAATTTGATGATCCAGGTTTCCGGTCGGTTCATCTGCCAGGATGGCGGTCGGCCGCATAATGGTGGCGCGGGCGATAGCAACGCGCTGACGTTGTCCACCTGAAAGTTCAGATGGGCGGTGCTGTGCACGATCTTGTAACTCAAATGCCAGTAATGCTTCATTAACACGCGTGTGACGCTCTTTGGGTGCTAAGCCACTGAGTATCAGTGGTAATTCAATATTTTCAGCAGCAGTTAAACGTGGGACCAGATGAAAAGTTTGGAAAACAAAGCCGATTTTTTCACGACGGATTTGTGCTTGTTCGGTCTCTGACAAGTCTGTGACTATTTTTCCATCCAGTTCGTAATGCCCACTATCTGGCTTGTCGAGTAAGCCGATAATATTTAACAAGGTTGATTTTCCTGAGCCTGACGGCCCCATAATAGAGACATATTCTCCAGATTTGATGCTAAGATTGATTTCGTTGAGCGCATGAACAGCCTGATCACCCATGTGGAAAATTCGGGTTATTTCAGTAAGTTGGATCATGGTTCGATCGTTTTTTGTTGTACAGTCGTACCTACTTTGACTTCATCTTGATCAAATGACACTAGCACCTGATCACCTTCTTTCAAACCACTCAGTACTTCAGTAAAACTCCAATTGGTCAAACCAGTTTGCAACTGTTGTTGTTGCAGTTTGCTGTTTTTTCCTAATAGTAGAACAGTATTGTTTTGGCGTATGGCTTGTGTTGGGATACGTAACACATTTTTGCGGCTTTCAAGAATCACCTCTACATCTGCACTGTATCCAACGAGGATGGGTTCAATTGGGGTTTGTATAAAACTAACATCAACATCAACGGTTCGAGCCTGTTTTTCAATTTCTGTTACATAGGGTGCTATGCGCCGGATTAAACCATCAAAAACCTTTTCTGACATAGCGTCTAATGTAATGCGTGCTTGTTGCCCAAGCTTGATTTTTGGCGCATCAACTTCATCCATTGGTGCGCTGACATATAAACAAGTGTCGTCAATGAGGTCTATTGCCGGTGGTGTAGGAACACCAGGTGGTGACGGTGTGGTGTACTCACCAAGCTCACCAGTAATCTGTGCAATCACACCATCAAATGGTGCTGTTATGATAGTTCTATCCAGCCCGGCATCTATGACATGAATTTGTGCTTCAGCACGTTTAACATCTGATAGGGCAGCATCACAACTGGCTTGACGTGCACGAGCATTGGCGTCTGCATCTTCAGCTCGTTGTGAGCTGATGAACCCTTGTTTCACCAATTGTTCGGTACGCGCAGATTCTCGTTGAGCATTTTCGGCAATGATGCAGGCTTCACGACGGCGTTCATGAGACATGGCCAGTTGACGCTGTGCCAGTTCACGTTCTGCGTCTAGATCTTTATTCCAAAGTTCTAGTAGGATTTGGTCTTTAGAGACGCGATCACCTTCTTTAACCCAAATTTTGGCAATTTGTCCGCCTGAAGCAGGTGCAAGATTAGCCCGCTGACATGATTTTATGGTGCCAGCGCGTGTATTAACAGCTGTAGCTTCGACTTTGCCACGGGTTATGGTCGCTAATTCCACTTCAATAGGATGTGTGCGAGTAACATACCAGATTGTTAGTGCTGCAATACTAATGACAATGAATACGATGATTATTTTTTTGGATTGCAGCATAATTAGAATACTGATGTATGTTGGTGACAATACGACATTTTGCAGAGCTTCATTATATATTTTACACGTTCAAGTTTTAATTCTTATGTTGAATAGAGAATAACCATGAATTCATTCAATTTATCTGCTGAAATTTGGCGAGATACATCGCTATTATCCAGTACAGACCAACCAGCAAGTATTGACGATCTACAACCGACAGAATCAAATCATGGTGTGCTTGATCCCAAAACATATGAAGCTGTTGAGGCGGAAGCTTTGTTTGCAAAAATAAATTACACCAAAACTAAGATAGGCAAGTTAGTTTTATATCGATCACTTGTGCACACAGTATCAACTGCACCTGTTGTACAACAGAAACAGGCTGGCTTGCAAGAAGTTGCTGAGAACCCTGAATTATTCAAAGCACTGTCAGATTATATTGATCGGTTAATCGTTGGTGAAAAATTGTTGCATCATTTGCTTTATGGAGAATTTGTCGGTGGATTAACGACTAATGAGCCTGTTGCAGGTTCAAGCAAGCTTGAATTTGGTGGTCATGGCTATCGGCAGTTTAAAGACGGTACACAATTTGTGGTGGATATGGTTGAAGCTGTAAATACCTTACCAGACCCAAAGAGTTTATATCTGCGTGAATTAATAACGACAATTAATGATTTTGGGAAATCTCGTATCTATTCGTTAATGCAAGGGCCCATTTTTCTGGCCGGCGGAAAATTTAAAACGAAAAAAGAAAAACCCAGGTTCTTGCCATTGCCACGTTTTAGGCCTTCTATCTTTAAGTGGATGCCCATGCTGCTCTTTGCAATAGCAGTTTACGGTATTCTTTTTGCATTTGAAACGATGTTGCCCGATTTAGGGGCATCTTACATTGGTTATGGCATTCTGGCGTTAACAGTACCTGTCTTCCCGATCATTATGTTGGCGATTGGCGTTTCTGATCGCGATAGTGTGATCTATCCATTACGTAAGCAATTCAGGCAAAGCCCTGAGTTGGCAAGGGTGATGAAAGCACTTGGGCTACTAGATGAATTGATGTCAATTCATCGCTATGCACAATCTTTCGATGGCGACAAGGTGTTGCCAGATGTTATAGCCAAGAAACACCATCTGCTTACGGCCATTAAAGCAAGGAACCCAATATTAATTGATGATATTCCAGATTATGTGCCGAATGATATTCTGCTTGATGCAGAAGATCGATTAGTCATTATCACAGGACCTAACAGTGGCGGGAAAACTGCCTACTGTAAAACAATAGCTCAGATCCAGTTGTTGGGACAGATGGGTTGCTACATTCCTGCTGTAAAAGTGCAATTGGTACCAGTTGACCATATTTATTATCAAGTGCCAGATCCCGGACAGCTAGATGAAGGAATGGGTCGTTTTGGACATGAATTAAAACGTACGCGTGAAATATTTTTCAACTCAACATCGCGTAGTCTTGTGGTATTAGATGAATTATCTGAAGGCACAACATTTGAAGAAAAAATGACCTTGTCTGAATATGTTCTTAAAGGGTTCCATCAACTTGGCGCGACTATTTTATTAGTAACGCATAATCACGAATTATGTGAGCGCTTACAAAAAGAGAATATTGGTCGGTATTTGCAAATTGAGTTTAAATCAGAAGGTTCAACACACCGATTGATAGCTGGTGTGTCTCGGGTTAGTCATGCCGATCGTGTCGCTAGCAAGCTTGGCTTTAGTAAAGAAGATGTAGAAAAACATGTTGAGAAGCAGCGTGAAGGGAAATAAATATTGCCTGAATAAAAAATATTATGGGTTCTGAAATTAAACGGTATGTAAATTTGTAAAAGTGGCATGTTATTGTATGAGCACACAAGGGCCGTTTGCCATAAATGAGAATATATCATCGTTTTATTTGCTAGTAGTTTAGTGGCACTAGTGTATTTTGATTCTCATTGATTCTTAAGTTTGGTGCGCTACAAATCATTTATGTGCATTATCTGGATGTAAGCAATGATTGTGTCAGGTTTATGCTAAACTTTCCTAGTAAATAAGCTGTGTTATCTTTTTATGCTTTATTCGCTATTATGTATCTGAAAGTTTTATATTAAGCTGTTGTTTCGCGCTTGGTAGAGACTTTGACATGCAATGTTGTTTTAGTAATTACAATCTATGTGTTATTTTTGTATGATCTACTATGAGTTTCCCATTTAAAACAATCGCGCTTATCGGTAAACATCAGAACCCGGAAATTGTGACACCGATACTTAATTTGGCTGAATATCTTACCCAGCGCAATTTTGAGGTGCTCGTGGATCACTTGACTGCATCGCATTTTTCCAGTGATACGTATCGTGCATTAACGATAGAGGAAATTGGTCAGCAAGCTGATTTGGCAGTTGTCATGGGTGGTGACGGCACGATGCTAAATATTGCGCGCATACTTGCATCATATGATGTCCCACTAATTGGTATTAATCAAGGTCGATTAGGGTTCTTAACCGATCTATCAACGGATACCATGTTGGAAACGCTGGATGAAATGTTGGAAGGGCAGTATACAACAGAACGTCGTATGTTATTGTATGCGGAAGTTTTACGTAATGAAGAATGTATTTATAGTGCCCTAGCATTTAATGATGTCGTGTTATACCGAGGTATGAGCAGTGGCATGATTGAATTTGAGGTAAAAATTAATCATGAATATGTTAATAAATTACGTGCAGATGGTCTTATTATGGCAACCCCGACAGGCTCAACAGCCTATGCATTATCATCAGGAGGGCCAATCTTGCACCCTAGTCTTGATCTGATTTCACTGGTGCCTGTTTGTCCTCATACTTTGAGTAATCGTCCTATTGTCGTTGGCCCAGATGCCTGTGTAGAAGTTCATTTGCATAGCTCTTCAGTTGTGCGTATTCATTGCGATAGTCACACATATTTTGATTTAGAACAGACAGATAAAATTATTGTGCAGCGTTTCCCAAAAACCGTCAGACTATTGCATTCAGCAAACCATAGCTATTACCGTATGTTACGTGAAAAGCTGGGTTGGAGTGAATTTCCCTAATCATTATCAAATTCCAATAATGCTAAGACATCTAAGCATCAAGAATTTTGTGATTGTTGATCAAATTGACCTTGAGTTTCTGCCTGGTTTTACAGTGTTAACAG
>JAOULU010000022.1 GCA_029881855.1 Nitrosomonas sp.
TCCCAGATAAATTGATTTAAATGGTAGTCATGAGAAGATGGAATCGCACCACATTTTTCCATAAGCTGGATGATACTAAGCTTCTTTTCTGTACTAGTTGTTTCTAGCGACTTCCATTCAATTGATTTTTTATCTGGCTTATAGAGTAAATTGGGTATTTGCGGTCTAAATGCTTCTGGCAACTCGAAGTTTCTAAGCTGCTCAACATAACTTGCTTGTTGCTCAGCTTGCAGGAGCTTCCTTTCATGACTAGCCAATGCAGCCTTAAGAGCCTCTGGTGGAGCGGCTTTATAACGACCACGCCCTTTCTTATAGAAATACATGGGCACACTATGAAGCAACATTATTGTTGCAGCGGCTTCAACAGGGGTGGGAGAATGGCCAAAGTAATCAGCAGCTAATTTATTACTAGCAAACTCATCGTCACTGGTACAACATTCCCAAAGAAAACCAGGATCCAATTCATTAGTTACTTTTTGTACATGGGACATGAATTCTGATAATGGTGGCGAATCAAAACGTAAAAGTACTGATGCAGCTTTTATCTTTGAGCGCCTACCATGTGCCGCCTCAATTTGTAATGAAGTTGTGTTATCTGTAAGTATGGCGCCAACTTTGAAGTTTCCAGCTTCTTCGTAGAAAACATTCATGAGATTATTTTTAAGTGTTGAATTTTACAGGCAAAGTTAAGTGATTGCATTAAATGCTAAGTCCATCTATAAGCAGAAAGTCCAAGGGAGTGTCGATCAATTAATAAACTTAAAAGTTTGGATATTTCAATTAAGTTTTAATTCCATCATTCATTTGACTCAGAATTGATCAATATTATATTGACACATATATGATTTTAGGTGCTTTCTTTTTCCAATATATCAAGGCCTTGTCATGATATTGGTAATATTCAAATTATGGTACATTATATACGAGACGCTTCAACAGGAAAAACCCTGTTACTCATCACATCTTTTTTTCCTTCATTGTATAAAATAATATTCTTACTTTACTTAAAGATAATCCGTAACTTTATACTAAAAACTCAAATGCACACCTTTCAAAAAACAATACTTTGGACAGTCATCGTACTTTTTCTTTCTGCATGTGCACAGCAGAAAATACCATCAAAGATTGACGACAAAAAAGAGATAGCCCCTATGGCAACAGAAGTGCCATTATTGGATGGCATGGGTGATTACCAACACTTGATCACGACTGATAACCCCAATGTACAACATTATTTTAACCAAGCACTCGTGCTGAATTTTGCCTTTAATCACGCCGAATCGGTACGCTCATTTCGTGCTGCTCAAACATTAGATAGTCGCTGCGCTATGTGTTTTTGGGGTGAAGCTCTGGCACTGGGCCCAAATATTAATGTCACCAACAATGGGCAAGTAGTGATGGAAAATGATGCGCGAGAACAAGCTTATGCCGCCATACAAAAAGCTATCACCTTAAAAGATGGCATAAGTGAAAAAGAACAAGATTACATTGATGTATTAGCGGTTCGTTATAACGGAGATATCTCAATCTCAAGAGACCACTTGGATTTTGATTACATGCATGCGATGCGTTTTCTCTTTCAGAAATACCCTGATGATGATGATGTCGCCACACTTTTTGCTGAATCAATGATGAACACTATGCCATGGAATTATTGGCTGGATCCTGACACCCCTAATGATCTAACTCTTGATGTCATAGAAGTACTTGAGACTGTACTTAACCGATCGCCACGACATCCATTCGCAATGCATTTATATATTCATGCTGTCGAGGCTTCTTCAACACCAGAACGCGCAGAAAATGTAGCAGACCAATTAATTGATTTGGTACCAGGTGCAGGCCATCTTGTACACATGCCATCACACATTTATTGGCGTATAGGTCGCTATGAAGATGCTGCAGAAACAAACATTAAAGCTATTTCAGCAGATGAAGCCTACATTGCCGCTAATAATGTACAGGGTTTTTATCCAGCCGCCTATTACCCACATAATCTTCATTTTTTGTGGGCTTCATATAGCATGGAAGGTCGTAGCCAATTGGCTATCAAAACGGCACGTAAAGTAGCTGCAAGTGTTCCATTGGACACCATAGAACACTTCCCTGTCGTGGAGTTTTTCAAAACGATTCCAATACTCACATTAACCAATTTTGGCCAATGGAATGAAGTGTTGGCTGAACGACAACCGCCAAAACATTTGGTATTCTCAAATGCCATTTGGCATTATGCACAAGCTATTGCATACCTGAATCTCGGTGCTATCAACGCAGCACATGCCGAATATAAACAACTCATGGCTTTACGTTTGGCAAACGAAATTACTACACTTGATACTATGGGCTACCCTGCCAGTATGCTTCTACACATTGCCGATAAGCTTGTGTTTGGTAAAATCAGCATGGCTGACGGCGAATCAACCAAAGCAATTACTGCATTCAAGACTGCAGTCAAAATCCAGGATCAACTCCCCTATACCGAACCACCATTTTGGTATTACCCAACGCGCCATACACTGGGCGAGGCTTTAGTCAAACTTGGCGATGGCAAACAAAGCGAAGCAGTCTATCGAGAAAACCTCAAGCGCTACCCAAAAAATGGTAGGGCATTGCATGGATTGATACAAAGTCTTAAAATACAAGGGAAAGATACCAGTAAAACACAAAAATTATTTGATAAAGCTTGGCAACGTGCCGATATAGAGTTAACCACCACGAGATTCTAAATAGATTACATGAATGCATTGCATATTAATTACTACGCTATGTGCAATAGACTCATGTTAATTTTCTACAGAATCTCGACATATCATATTAATAATATATAGGGTTATTTCTCATAGAGGCGTTACTGGTTTTTTTTATACTTTAGCAGCAATGACTGAATAGAGTTTTTTAACTCAGAATTAGGCAACGAAAGTGCTAATTGATCCAAACTTTCAATACCGGTTTGGCTCAAGGTTGGTTTTTTCAAACTTTGTTCCTTTTTGATCAGTTCCGCTGATTTTTTTGCGTAGTAATGTGCTTGCACAGAAACCTGAATTGCAGTAACGTTCCACCCTAATTTTTGCAATTGCAGTAATAATGAAGGTGAAATAAGCTTTAGTTTTGAGGCAATTGCGCCGTTCTCAGCTAGAACAGTTAATTTGCCATTTGAGATTTTACCCAAGTTACAGCTTTGTGCCAAATAAGGCGGGACAAGGGTTAAAAAAGTTTTCTGCATTTTATTTAATTGATTAACGCGGGAAAATATTTCCTGATACTCAGCTGTTTGGCCTAGTTTGCTGAGATAAGCCTTAACTTTATGAGAGGTCATGGTTATTTAGAAAATACCCAAAAAAGGAAAATGAATATTATTTTGATTTCAAACAAGTCAGCGCGTTCAAAAAAAGTAACGCTGACAGGCTTACACCTTACATTAATAACAGGTGCATTTCTAATCTTTGTCATGATGTTGACATTAGGTTTAAATTATTTTTCGCTACGTTATGCGGATAAGATTAAAACACCTGTATTAAAAACGCTGTTGATGAATCCACAAGAAGAACGACACCAAAAAAGCCAAGAAAATTTACAAAACAATTTAAACATGATGGCTGTTAAGTTAGGACAAATGCAAGCGCAGTTATTACGCTTGGATGCGCTTGGTGTACGTTTAGCCGAATCATCCGGCATTGATCCCCATGACTTCCATTTTAGCGAACCGCCTGGGCAAGGTGGCTCACATTCACATTCACATGCTGAAGAAAGTGTTACTTTTAATGAATTTAAAGAAAAAATAGATTGGCTATCCTATATGCTGGATGAACGCACAGAAAGACTGGGTGCACTAGACTCTTTCTTGCGGGGAGAGCGACTAACAAAGCGTGTTTTGCCATCAACCATGCCTGTGGATTCCGGATGGTTTTCATCAGGGTTTGGATACAGAATTGACCCATTTAGTGGAAAACGTGTTTTTCATCAAGGTGTAGATTTTGCTGCAAAAGTGGGCACACCAATCAAAGCAGCGGCTAGCGGCATTGTAGTCTACTCCGCTCATCACGCTGAATATGGTAATATGATCGAAATTGATCATGGAGATGACCTGGTTAGTCGATATGCGCATGCTTCTAAACGCCTCGTTGACCTTGGGCAGGTTGTACTGCAAGGACAAAAGATTGCAGAAGTCGGCAATACTGGTCGTTCTACGGGACCACATTTACATTTCGAAATCAGGCATAAAAATAAACCACAAAATCCATTTCGGTTTTTAAAACGGCCTGGTTAAGTCAGAATTAATTGGCTTTTCCTGAAAGGTTTTTGTGGGGGTGAGGTAAGTAAACTCACCCTTTATTTTTTTATACTGTTTGTTTAATTAGGATTTTTCGAAACTTTATGTTTAGTAATCTACTCAAGAAGGTCTTTGGTAGCCGCAACGAGCGAATGGTTAAACAGTACTTTAAAACTGTTCGTATTATCAACGAATTAGAACCAGAAACAGAAGAATTATCCGATGATAAATTACGTGCTAAAACTAATGAATTTAAGCAACGTATTGAAGACGGGGAAACATTAGACGCAATATTGCCTGAAGCATTTGCAGTTGTTCGTGAAGCCAGTAAACGCGTACTGGAAATGCGCCATTTCGATGTGCAACTTATTGGCGGCATGGTATTACATGAAGGGAAAATTGCCGAAATGCGTACTGGTGAAGGCAAAACACTCATGGCAACTTTACCAGCCTACCTAAATGCGCTATCAGGTCTGGGTGTACATATCGTCACTGTGAATGACTATTTAGCCAAACGTGATGCTGAATGGATGGGAAAAATCTATCAGTTTCTAGGTGTCACGGTAGGCACAATCTATTCACATATGCCGCATGATGAAAAGCAAGAAGCCTATATGGCGGATATCGTCTATGGCACTAATAATGAATATGGGTTTGACTATCTGCGCGACAACATGGTCGGCCATGCTGCTGAACGGGTTCAACGTACACTAAACTTTGGCATTATCGATGAAGTTGATTCCATTCTGATTGATGAAGCACGTACGCCACTGATTATTTCTGGTCAGGCAGAAGGTGACACAGAAATATATGTCCGTATTAACGCCCTTATTCCAAAATTAACGCGGCAAGAAACTGAAGAGAGTCCTGGTGATTATAGTGTTGACGAAAAATCTCACCAGGTATCATTAAGCGAAGAAGGTTTTGAGCATGCTGAAAAATTACTGGCAAAAGCTGGATTACTTAAAACAGGTACCAGCCTTTATGATCCGGGTAATATCAATTTAATTCATCATCTTAATTCAGGTTTGCGTGCACACGCCTTGTATTTCCTGGACCAGCATTATGTGGTGCAAAATGATCAAGTCGTGATTGTCGATGAATTTACTGGCCGCTTAATGGCGGGTAGACGTTGGTCCGATGGATTGCATCAAGCAGTAGAGGCAAAAGAAGGTGTCGCTATTCAAAAAGAAAACCAAACACTCGCGTCAATTACATTTCAAAATTATTTCCGCATGTACCAAAAATTAGCTGGCATGACAGGCACTGCGGACACTGAGGCTGCTGAATTTCAGCAAATTTACGGACTAGAAACCGTCATTATTCCAACACACAATCCTATGATTCGAGACGATCGTATGGATCAAGTCTTTCGTACCAACATAGAAAAATACGATGCCATTGTTCAAGGTGCTAAGGAATGTTATGAACGGGGGCAACCAGTTCTAGTTGGCACGACATCGATTGAAAATAATGAACATATCTCAAAGTTATTAGATAAAGAAAAACTTCCACATCAAGTTCTTAATGCAAAGCAACATGCCAGCGAGGCAAATATTATTGTTCAAGCAGGTCGGCCAAAAATGATCACCATTGCAACAAACATGGCGGGTCGCGGGACAGATATCGTACTGGGAGGAAACCCTGAGCCTGAGATTGAGAGCATCCGCAACAATGAAAAATTAAGTGAAAAGGAAAAAGAAACAAAGATAGCCAAAATAACCGAGGAGTGGAAAGTTGCTCATGACGATGTGCTAAATAAAGGTGGCTTGCATATCATTGGCACAGAACGCCATGAATCACGTCGTGTTGACAATCAATTACGTGGACGTTCGGGCCGACAAGGTGATCCAGGTTCCAGCCGTTTTTATCTTTCTTTAGAAGACCCATTATTACGTATTTTTGCTTCAGACCGTGTTGCGAATATCATGACGCGACTCAAGATGCCTGAGGGAGAAGCCATTGAACATCCTTGGGTTACACGTGCCATAGAAAATGCACAACGTAAAGTTGAAGCGCGAAATTTTGATATGCGAAAGCAACTACTGGATTTTGATGATGTTGCAAATGATCAACGTAACGTAATTTATCAACAACGCAATGAATTATTAGAAGCTGAACAAGATATTTCTGAAACAATTAAAGCAGTGCAAGACAGTGTATTAACTAATCTATTTAGTTTGCATATTCCGCCACAAAGTGTGGAAGAACAATGGGATGTACCAGGATTAGAAAAAGCACTCGCATCTGAATTCCAGCTGCATTTGCCATTACAGGTTTGGCTTGAAGAAGAACCAGACCTACACGAAGAAAGCTTACATGAGCGAATAATTAATCACGCAAGTGAGCAATATCAAGCTAAGGTGACACAGATTGGCATTGATATAATGCACCAATATGAACGGGCCGTGATGTTACAAACTCTTGACACACACTGGCGAGAACACTTAGGTGCATTAGACCATTTACGTCAAGGTATTCATTTGCGTGGTTACGCCCAAAAAAACCCCAAACAGGAATATAAACGGGAAGCTTTTGAGTTATTCACAAATATGCTCGAAGCGGTTAAAAATGAAGTCACTAAAATATTACTAACCGTACAAATAAAAAATGAGCAGCAAGTTGAGGAAGTAACAGATACTTTACGTGCACCAGAAAAAGTTGAATACCATCATGCTGCTTACAAAGAATCTTTTGATGAACAACCCACAGATGAAAACACATCTGAAGAGAAAGCACAGCCTTTTGTACGTCAAGGTGAGAAAGTAGGTCGCAATCAACCGTGTCCTTGTGGATCTGGCAAGAAATATAAGCAGTGTCACGGCAAAATTAAAACTAAATAGCAGGCTGTTGCCAGGGTTTTTATCCATTTAGAACGTAAAAAATGAGGTTGAAGTAGCGTAGATAAGCTATAAATTGCACCATATTTTAAGTGTAATGAACTGTTGTTCATGCGAACCAGAATTGAATCTGAACCCTATTCTTTCAAGAACAAATCATTCAGACTGATTGACACTGAAGCGCTTACACTTAGAAACACCCGGATTTATCTCACGAGCTAATTTAGAAACTTCAACCTCTAGTTTCTACGTAATGATAATAATTACTCACTCTACGGTAAAAGGTGTTGCTGTGTTCGCCCAAACACCCTGCAAATAGGCCATCACATGAACCGTTACTTCGAGCACACAAAATCTCAGCAACCTTCTTTGTTCTTTTCCCCTTAATCTGCAATAGGTTAAACCCATTTGCCATCAAAAATATCCTAATTATCTAAGACAGCTCCTTTAAATTTTATTAAATATAGTTAATGTGATCTCCCTATCATACACAGGGCTATGGTATACTCCGCGTTTTTATAAAATACACTTTGTAAGTTCGTTAGGTTCCATTGATTAATGTAACAAAATGATTTTATCTTAATCAATGGCTTGCATAGAAAAATATAATAGATGGAATTGTAGAGATATGGCAGATAGTTTCAGTATAGAAAATGAAATGAATGGCAGAAGACGATTCTTAGTCGCGGCGACTACTGTTGCGGGTGGAATTGCAGGTGCTGCGGTAGCAACACCTTTTCTGTTAAGCATGATGCCTAGTGAACGAGCTAAAGCCGCGGGAGCGCCGGTTGAAGTCGATATTGAAAAACTAGAACCAGGCATGCTATTAACGGTGGAGTGGCGCGGTAGAGTCGTATGGATTTTAAATCGTACCCCGGAGATGTTGGCCACACTTGAAAAGCTAGAGGGACAATTGGCTGACCCAAATTCAGAGAAAGACCAGCAACCGGATTATGCACAAAACAGAACCCGCTCAATTAAGCCGGAGATTCTTGTTGCGGTAGGCCTTTGTACACACCTAGGCTGTTCCCCGATACTTAGAAAAGATATAGCGCCGGAAGATCTCGGTCCTGATTGGCTAGGTGGTTTTTTCTGCCCTTGTCATGGATCTAAGTTTGATTTAGCTGGTCGTGTATATAGCAACTTACCAGCTCCCACAAATATGGTTGTTCCTCCACATACTTATTTAACTGACACTCGCCTTTTAGTTGGGGCTGAGAGCAAGGAATCTGCATAAATGAGCAAGGGATTAAATTCACTGAAGGAATGGATAGACAAACGCTTTCCAATGACTTCAAATTGGGAAGCACATCTTTCCAAATATTATGCGCCAAAGAATTTTAATTTTTGGTATTACTTTGGTTCACTAGCACTGTTAGTGTTGGTTAATCAATTGTTAACTGGCATTTTTCTCACCATGAACTACAAGCCGGATGCAACGCTAGCATTTGCTTCTGTAGAATACATCATGCGTGATGTAGATTATGGCTGGTTAATTCGTTATATGCACTCAACAGGTGCATCAATGTTTTTTGTGGTGGTATATCTGCACATGTTCCGTGGAATGATGTATGGCTCCTATAGAAAACCACGTGAACTATTGTGGTTAATTGGTATGGCCATATTTTTTGTTCTCATGAGCCTAGCTTTCACCGGATATATTCTGCCATGGGGTCAAATGTCCTACTGGGGTGCGCAAGTTATTGTGAGTATGTTTGGTGCGATTCCCGTCGTTGGTGATTCACTGACACTTTTACTGTTAGGTGACTTTAACTTGTCGGATGCCACACTCAATCGCTTCTTTGCATACCATGTTGTTACCTTACCTTTGCTAATGATCGTTCTGGTATTTGTGCATATATTGGCGCTACATGAAGTGGGCTCTAATAACCCGGATGGTATTGAGATAAAATCCAATAAAAACCCCAAGACAAAAATTCCTGTTGATGGTATTCCATTCCATCCCTACTACAGCGTCAAAGATATTGTCGGTGTTATTGGTTTCTTAATTATATTTTGCACCATTGTTTTCTTCGCACCTGAGTTCGGTGGTTATTTCCTTGAACACAATAACTTCATACCGGCTAATACCCTGCAAACACCAGATCATATTGCACCAGTATGGTATTTCACCCCTTATTATTCGATGTTACGTGCTGTAACTGTTAACTTCTTATGGATTGATGCGAAATTATGGGGCGTCATATTAATGGCTGCTGCAGTGATAATATTTGCTTTCTTACCCTGGCTAGATCGGAGCCCAGTTAAATCTATACGCTATAAAGGCCCCATCTTCAAGTTTGCGTTGACAATGTTTGTGATCAGCTTCTTTGTATTAGGTTGGTTAGGTATGAAAGCACCAACACCTTTATACACCCTGCTGGCGCAAATATTTACCGTAATTTACTTTGCGTTCTTCCTGCTGATGCCTTGGTATAGCAAGATAGATAAAACAAAACCTGAGCCTAAAAGAGTGACCAAATGATGAAATTGCGAACTTATCTATTTATCCTATGCATGGCTCCACTGGCGATATTTGCCGCTCCACCGGGTATGCCACTAGATAAAGCACCGATTGACACAAAGGATAATGCATCACTACAACGTGGCGCAGAAACCTTTGTTAATTACTGTCTAACATGTCATGCAGCTAGCTACATGCGTTACAACCGTCATCGTGATATTGGTCTAGATGAACCCACAGTTCTTGATAAACTTGTTTTTACCGGACAGAAAGCGGGTGATCTGATGCTAACTGCAATGTCAGAAAAAGAAGGTGAAGAATGGTTTGGCGTTGTGCCACCAGACTTATCTGTCATAGCACGCTCTCGTGGCGCAGATTGGTTGTATACCTATTTACGTGCATTTTATCGTGACAGCACTACTGTTCCAGGTTGGAATAATCTTGTGTTTGATCGTGCGGCAATGCCGCATGTGCTGTACGAACTACAAGGGGAGCAAAAGCTTGTGGTAAATATTGTGGACGGCAAAGAAATTGAGAGCCTTGAACTAGAAAAACCAGGAAAGCTGAGCGTAAGTGAATACGATCAATATGTCGCAGATTTAGTGAATTACCTCGTTTATTTAGGTGAACCAGCCGCGAATGATCGTAAACGCATTGGCATGTATGTGCTCATTTTCCTGTTTGGATTCTTAGCTCTGAGCATTGCTCTAAAACGTGAATACTGGAGAGACATTCATTGATCATCATGAGTGTAATTAAAATCATACCTATCCATTAAGTAAAAGGAAAATAGATATGATGACATTGTATTCAACAATTACTTGTCCCTATAGCCATCGTTGTCGTATAGTCTTACACGAAAAGGACATGGATTTTCAAGTAATTGATGTGGACCCTAATAACAAACCAGAAGATTTGGCTGTTATGAGTCCGTATGGAAAAGCGCCAATACTTGTGGAGCGAGACCTGGTTCTTTATGAATCAAATATTATCAATGAATATATTGATGACCGCTTCCCGCACCCACAATTAATGCCCGCAGATCCCGTCATGCGGGCACGTGCAAGGTTACTATTATATCGATTTGAAAAAGAGTTATTCTGTCATATTGAAACGATAGAAGGCACCGACCAAAAGGCAGCAGATAAAGCACGCGCAGAAGTTGCTGATAATCTCTCGGTAATCGCACCTATCTTTGAGAAACAAAAGTTCATGCTAGGGGATGAATTTTCAATGTTAGATGTCGCTATAGCACCATTATTATGGCGTTTGGAACATTATGGTATTCGTCTCCCTAAACAATCAGCACCACTATTAAAATTCTCTGAAAGATTATTTAGTCGTCCATTATTTATTGATGCACTATCAGCATCAGAAAAAGTGATGCGGAAATAGATATGAATTCAACTAAACCCTATTTATTGCGTTCAATATACGAATGGTGCATCGATAGTGATTTTACGCCATTCATAACAGTGGTCGCTAATCCAGATTTAGGCATCCCGATGGAGTCTGAAAAAGATGGCGAAATTGTATTTAATATTAGCTATACTGCTGTAAAAAACCTAGTCATTGATAATGACACTATCAGCTTTGAAGCACGATTTAATGGTGTCTCGAAGAAACTAGAGTTGCCAATGGATATGGTTAAAGGGATATTCGCAAAAGAAGTTAATCAAGGTATCGCGTTTCAAGAAGAACTAAAGTCTGTTGATATTAAAAATAGAACTACAAAAGATACTGAGGCATCGAATACCCCAAATAAACCCACAAAAAAGAAACGCAAACCACAGTTACGGATAGTCAAATAAGTCCATAACCTTGGATTCTAACCCTATAAATACGCCGGCATAGCTCAGTTGGTAGAGCAGCTGATTTGTAATCAGAAGGTCCCGAGTTCGATTCTTGGTGTCGGCACCATTACCTTCCAAGACCTGTAAATCCGTTTGCCCCAGGTTTGTTATATGGTCAGAGAAGCAGATATTTAAATTTAAAGGCTTAC
>JAOULU010000023.1 GCA_029881855.1 Nitrosomonas sp.
TATATAAAATGAGGCCTATACCAGTACATAGTATCAAAATAACGATGAAATAAAGTCTAAGCCTGGTTTGCATTATTTACTATTGGGGTCAATTTTTGGGGTAGTATATTCTTTACTCACATCAACAACAGCTAAATCTCGTAAGAGGTTTCTTCCGATGAGTACTTGCTGTTTGAATTTACTGCGGTCAACTAGTGTAAAGTTAATACGCTCGTCAATATTCGCTAATTTGATGCGTATCCTAACAATGGGTCTTCGTTGTGCCTCCCCTTTATGTTCTTTAATAAGAGCATGGCCTCTTATGCGCCGTGTTAATTCTAATTTCTTGCCAGTATCAGGGTTAATAACATTGAATTTGATATAGGGTTCGCCATCGCGCTCAAACTCAACCATATCCAATGCATTTAATGAAGAAGTTTGTGCGCCAGTATCGACCCGTGCGCTAAAGCTTATTCCCGGTGGGTCAAGATAGGCGTATTCAATGCCACCCAGTACAGTTAGATTATTCTTGGGTGTTGTGGTGGTCTGGCTTGTTTGCTTTGGGGTGTGGCGTTTAGCATTTGCTAATGCTCTGGATGCAGCTGCCTTCTTATCAATATCCCGTTGGGCCTGCTCGTTTTCTAAAATTTGTTTTTGGTTCAATACTTCAGCAAATAACCTGATAAGTTCTGTTTCTCTGGCAGAGACCGCTTCTTCTCTGTTGGAGATGGTTGTTTCAAGAGTATTGAGCTCTTCTTCGAGTTGGGCTAATGCGACAAGCTTTTCTTGAAAGTCTTTCTTCTGTGCAAAATAGATTTTATCTTGTGATGAATTATCCATTGTTGTGCAACTAGAAAGAGTAAATAAGCTAATAACGAGTACCGAACAATTACGAATCATTATGGTAAATAACAAGTGGTTTTTTTCCATTAGAAAAAACATTTATATGGTTCTAATAATTAAGCTTATTACAATAGAAATAATCGTTAATATTTCTTAAAATGACATTTATTTAAATGAGTTGAGTAATTGGGTTTCTACTTCGCATAGTTCCCTCTACTTTAAATTGATTTCTACAGTTTGATTTTTATAGGTACAGATAGATCGATGGATTTCCTGGCAATGTGATGTGATGGTGGTTTGATAGATGCCAGGTGTTAAATTTTTAGTATCAAACTCAAACTCGAAGTGACCTTGCTGGTCAGTCTGCTGTGATTGATCAATAATAACTGTTCCATCAGGTAAGGAAACTTTAAGATTGAGTAAAACATCGGCAGTTGGTTGTGCGTTATATTCTGCCCAGCCATTCAGAACAATTTTTTCACCGAGTAAATATTCAGTTTTGAATTTAATGAGAACAGGTTCTGATATATGTGTGGCATATGAATTTTTCGCTGTACCATATAAAAATAAAGCCAGTAAGAACAAGAATGCATAATTTCTTTTTGATACCATGACAAAGTCCGTTTCAAGCGTATTTACAAGCAAAATATTAAACTGCAGCGCAGCCTCAGATTACTCCTATTAAGAAGAGAAATATAACAGGTGTCGTGTGACAAAGCCAGGGAACTGCTGATTTATCTATGATTTGATAGCCCGGTTTGAAAAATGCAACACATTGTGTTGCAAATAAATTTTATTTTTTTGGCATATAGAGATCTGTAATCGTACCTTCAGCAATTTCTGCGGCAAATAAGACGGTCTCAGAAAGTGTTGGATGAGGATGAATAGTTAAGCTGATATCTTCTAAATCAGCACCCATTTCTAGCGCTAGAACTGTTTCAGCGATTAATTCGCCAGCGTTAATACCCACTATACCGGCACCTAGTACACGTCGAGTATTTTTGTCCAATAGTAGCTGTGTCATGCCTTCTTCACGTGCCATTGAAATAGCGCGTCCACTGGCTGCCCAGGGGAATCTTGCTTTTTCATAATCGATACTCTGATTTTTCGCCTCGTTCTCTGTTAGGCCCATCCAGGCAATCTCAGGGTCGGTATAGGCTACTGAGGGAATAGTGCGGGCGTCAAAAACAGCTTTATGCCCGGCAATAATTTCTGCTGCCAGTTTGCCTTCATAAGTGGCTTTATGTGCGAGCATAGGTTCACTGGCAATATCGCCAATTGCAAAAATATGTGGCAGGTTAGTGCGTAATTGTTGGTTGACTGGAATAAAACCACGTTCATTGATATGAATGCCGATATTCTCTGCACCAATATTATGTCCATTCGGACGACGCCCAACAGCTATTAAAATACGGTCATATGTTTGCGGTTCTGGTGCATTATCGCCTTCAAAGGTAACTTTGAGGCCAGCTTTCATGGTCTCAATATTGACTACCTTAGTTTTAAGATAAATTGCTTCGTAACGTTTACTAATTCGTCTGTATAGTGGTTTGACTAGGTCGGCATCAGCACCGGGGATTAATTGATCCATCAATTCCACTACGCTAATTTTGCAACCCAGTGCAGCATAGACTGTTGCCATCTCTAACCCAATAATACCGCCACCGATAACAAGCATATGTTTGGGAATATTTTCTAACTCAAGTGCCCCTGTTGAGTCGATCAGGCGTGGGTCATCATAGGGAAAACCGGGAATGCGGGCAACACTAGAACCAGCAGCAATAATACAATTATCGAAAGAGACAGATTTTTGGCCTTGGTTTGTTTCAACTTGAATCATATGCGGCGAACTAAATTTTCCAGTACCATGGATGATCTCGACCTTGCGTTGTTTTGCGAGCGCTTTTAGCCCCTTGGTTAGTTTATTGATTACCGAGTTTTTCCAGGTGCGTAGTTTTTCGAGGTTTATTTTAGGTTTGTCAAAAACAATACCATGTGATCCGGCATCCTCAGATTCAGTGATGATTTTGGCTGTATGTAATAATGCTTTGGATGGAATACAGCCGACATTCAAGCATACGCCGCCAAGCGTGTCATAACGCTCGATTAAAATAACTTTTTTACCTAAATCAGCGGCACGAAATGCGGCCGTATATCCACCTGGCCCGGCACCTAGCACAACAATATCTGCATGTATATCTCCATGTGGAATAGATTGTGTGGCTGTGGCGCCAAGGTTTGGGTCATCAAGTGTATGGGTTACAGATTCGTCAGCCTTCGGTGTGCCTAAGTTGGCAATGCTACCTTGTTGATCCGTGACGGCTAAAGTTAGAATTAGTGTGTCTTGCGATACTTTATCACCCGTCTTGACGTTGAGTCCTTTTACAATACCAGCATATGGTGAAGGTATTTCCATCGTCGCTTTGTCGGTTTCCAGTGTAATGAGCGAGGTTTCTTTTTCTACAGTATCACCGGGTGCAACAAGTATTTCTATGACGGGGACATCCTGGAAATCACCAATATCAGGTATTCTTACTTCAACAATTTCATTGGCTTGAGTCATAACTGCCTTTTTTGGATGAGTTATTCTGTGTTATTGTCTTATGTGCCCATCTCCGAGCACAATATATTTCTGACTGGTCAAGCCTTCCAGCCCAACTGGCCCACGTGCATGTATTTTGTCCGTCGAAATACCAATTTCAGCGCCTAAACCATACTCAAATCCATCTGCAAAACGGGTTGAAGTATTAATCATAACCGAACTGGAATCGACCTCACGTAGGAAGCGGCGGGAACGCGTGTAGTTTTCAGTAACAATGGTATCTGTATGTTGTGAACCGTAGCGAGTAATGTGATCAATCGCTTGATCGAGTCCATCAACAACGCGGACACTTAAAATAGGTGCCAGATATTCTTCAAACCAATCTGCTTCAGTAGCGGGTTTCATTTGAGAGACGATTGCACATGCTGCAGCATCTCCACGCAATTCAACGCCTTTATCCAGATAGATGTTACATAGCACGGGTAATATTTTATTTGCGATATTTGTATGTACTAATAATGTTTCCATCGTATTACAAGTACCATAACGCTGGGTTTTAGCATTGTCTGCAATTCTGATTGCCTTGTCGAAATCAGCCTGGACATCAATGTAGACATGGCAAACACCATCCAGATGTTTGATCACTGGAACACGGGCTTCATTGGAAATGCGTTCTATCAATCCTTTGCCGCCACGGGGCACAATCACATCGACAAAGTCCTGCATGGTAATGAGTTCCCCTACTGCTGCACGATCAGTCGTTTCAATGACTTGCACGGTCGTCTCAGGTAACCCGGCATGAATTAATCCCTCTCTGACACATGCAGCAATGGCCTGATTGCTATTCATGGCTTCTGAACCACCACGTAAAATAGCGGCGTTACCAGCTTTGAGGCATAGGCCAGCAGCATCTGCAGTTACATTGGGGCGTGCCTCATAAATAATGCCGATAACACCCAGTGGCACACGCATCTTGCCAACTTGTATGCCAGAAGGTCGGTAATTGAGTCCGCTGATTTCCCCTACTGGGTCTGCTAATGCAGCAATTTGCAATAAACCTTCCGCCATATTGGCAACACCTTTTGCAGAAAGTGTCAGGCGGTCAATCAAAGCATCTTCTAGACCCTTTTCCTGAGCATTTTCTAGATCCTTTGCATTGGCAGCCAATAGTTTTTGTTCATCACGTTTAAGTGCATTCGCCATTGCTATGAGTGCTTGATTTTTAGTCGCGGTGTTAGCCTTAGCAACTAGGCGTGATGCAGCTCGTGCTTCTAGCCCAACGGATTGCATGTAACTTTTAATCTCAGTGTTGTTCATAAATATGCTATTTGAAATAGAGTAATCTTCGGATAAGGCAGAATTATAGTACAAGATGCGACATTTGCAGTGGCGGTAAAAGCCTGATGCATGTGAACTTGTTCGTTATTTTATCTCAGTACCCATTAGAATGCTAAATTGGCTGGTCGTTTCGAGTTATTTTTGCGTTGAAACGGATGACATTCATTCCCCCAGTGTAATTTTAAAAAACAGTTTATAACGTTTAACGAGTGTTCTTAATGAGAATCATTTTTGTGGTTGGGTCAATACTCAGTCTATTAGTAATTTTTATTATTAGTTGGTTTGAGCCAGAAATAGGGTGGTTTTTGCTTCTGATTGTGCCCTTAATAGCGATTGGCTTGTATGACATGTTTCAAACAAAACATTCGCTTAGACGTAATTTCCCACTAATCGGTCGTGGGCGTTGGTTTATGGAGTTTGTGCGTCCGTTTGTCCGACAATATTTTATTGAATCGGATATTGATGGCGCGCCGGTTAACCGTATGTTCCGATCAATCATTTACCAGCGAGCGAAATGTAGCCTGGACACAAACCCCTATGGCACAAAGGTTGACACCTATCGCCAGGGATATGAATGGTTTGCACACTCTCTAGTGGCTTTGCAATTAAAAGATGAGATGTTTGACCCCAGAGTGCTCATTGGGGGAACAGCATGCAAAAAACCTTATAGTGCTAGTGTGTTGAATATTTCTGCGATGAGTTTTGGTGCGTTGAGTAGTAATGCAATACGTGCGCTGAACAAGGGTGCCAAAATAGGTGGATTTGCACATAATACGGGTGAAGGCAGTGTCAGCCCATTTCACCTGGAAAATAACGGGGATTTGATATGGCAAATTGGAACCGGCTATTTTGGTTGTAGAACTGAGATGGGACTATTTTGTAAACAAGCTTATGAAGAAACCGTAGCGCATGAAAGCATTAAGATGGTGGAAATCAAGTTATCTCAGGGCGCTAAACCAGGCCATGGCGGCATTTTACCGGCGGCGAAGAATTCACCGACGATAGCTAAGATTCGAGGTGTTAAGCCCTACACTATAGTTGATTCGCCACCGGCACATAATGCTTTTTCAACACCTATTGAAATGATGGGTTTTATACAAACATTGCGTGATTTGTCTGGCGGGAAACCCATTGGTATTAAGCTTTGTGTGGGAAGGCCGAGTGAATTTATCGCATTGTGTAAAGCGATGGTAAAGACAGGCATTAGACCTGATTTTATAACTGTAGATGGTGCAGAAGGGGGAACGGGTGCTGCGCCATTAGAATTTAGTAACTCTGTTGGTATGCCGCTACGAGATGGCTTGCGACTGGTTTGTGATGTGTTAACAGGATTTGATCTGAAAAAAGACATAAAAGTTATTGCCGTTGGGAAAGTTTTTTCCGGTTTTCATATTGCCAGGTTGTTGGGTATTGGGGCAGATCTTTGTTACAGCGCGCGCGGTATGATGATGGCACTTGGATGTGTGCAATCCTTGATTTGTAATACCAATGAATGTCCTACAGGTGTGGCGACACAGAAAGAAAATCTGATCAAGGGGCTCGTTGTCGCTGATAAATCGCAGAGAGTGGCGAATTTTCATCTGGAAACGGTAAAAGCTTTTATGCAGATTATCGCAGCTGCCGGCTTGGTTGAAACGACACAAGTCAATAGAGGCCATATATTCAGGCGAGTCGATCAAACTTGTATTAAACGATATGATGAGTTATATCCTAATCTTACACCTGGGTGTTTGTTACGTGGACTTTATCCAGAATATTTAGCGCGGGACATTAAAGAAGCTTCGGCTGAGAGTTTTTTACCGGCATACTATAGTGGAAGTAATAATAAGGGGTTAACCGATACCCAAAAACAATAGTGTGTCTGTCAAGTCACGTAAGATTATGAAAGTATAGGTATTAATGACATAAGTATTAGCTTATTTTTATGAGAAGTATAAGAAGATATAGTCATAATATTTCTCAGATTTATGGGCGAGGTGCGCAAGGTTTTTCTGATTTTTTCAAGAGCGCACATGATTTTTTGGATTCAGATAGAAGAAAATTCATCAAATCCATGCCAAATAAAGCAGAAATTTTGGATTGTGGGTGTGGCCCTGGTCAGGAATCACAAGTTTTTGCAAAGCTCGGATTTAATGTGACTGGAATCGATATTACGGCGGAATTTGTTGATATGGCAGCCATGCGCGTTCCAGAAGCAAGATTTTTGCAAATGGATATGATGGCACTAAGCTTGCCACCTAATACTTTTGATGGCATTTGGGCCTGTTTTAGCTTGATTCATATTCATAAAAATGATGTTCCAAAGGTGTTAACTGGTTTTAAAAGAGTCATGAGAGCCCATGGTAAAATTATGATTGCAGTTCACCGAGGTCCAAAAACTGATTGGGTAATGGCAAATATTTCAGGTATGAATCTTAATTGCAGTGTTCAAGAATGGGTTCAATCCGATTTCGAGCGAGTGATACAAGAAAACGGGTTTGAGATTGAATATTCACGTCCATTTGAGCGACCTGGGGGTCGATTTCCTTTGCTATGTGTAATGGCAAAATTAGCGCATTAAATGTATCAGAAGGGTTGTTTTCTGTGAAATGCCACGGTATAAATTGTTAGACCAATACCCATGAAAGCTTATTCTGAGGCCGCTGAACGTAATAAACAGCCAATTGTTGAGATATTGCAAAAAGTCTTTGCAAATTGCAGTAAGGTGCTTGAAATTGGTAGTGGTACGGGTCAGCATGCTGTATTTTTTGCATCGGTTCTTAACCACCTTGAGTGGCAACCTACAGAGCGATTGGCTAACCTTCGTGATCTACGTGAAAGATGCGACACCTGTTTGGCAGTAAATTTAAGTGAGCCTTTAGCGTTAGATATTGATGATGAGCTTTGGCCAATTTCAACAGTGGATGCTGTTTTTACTGCCAATACCTTGCATATTATTAGTTGGTCACAAGTGTGTCGTTTATTTGCCAAGGTTGGTAGCGTGCTGCCTAATGGCGGTGTGTTTTGTGCCTATGGACCTTTTAATATAGACGGTAATTTTACCAGTGACAGCAATGCTCATTTCGATGCCTACTTACGCGCACGTGATGCAGAAAGTGGTATACGTGATCTTGAAGCATTGACTAAACAGGCCGAAACTCACCATCTTTTCCTGCAATCGAATCATGTTTTACCCGCTTATAATCGTATATTGGTTTGGCATAAGATAGTGCCCTAATAAAGCATGGTATTGTGCTGATTTGCTTAGGTGTCTCATTTCATCCAATATTTAGGTTTGCTCTTTAACTATATTGTTTAAATGAGACAAAATGACTTTCAATAAAACCAGAATATTTTTTTTGGGTTAAAGTATAAAAAAAAATCAATTAGCTTTGAACAGCACTTGCGCATTATCGTATTAAAGCGTAAATTTAAACAAAATTAATAATAAGAATTAAAGTTGGTTAAATTAAGGCAAGTGGACGAGTGGCAGAGTTCCAGCTTCGGCTGGTTTAGAGAAGGCACGGAAATTGTTAATAGCCTTTGTATCATTTTATCTACATTAACCAACATTCAAAGAGAATAGGGTTATGTTTGTTTTGAAACACGCAAAGAGGGAAGTGTTTTTTCTTTTATCCGTGCTGTTGTTACTCTCCTGGGTAGGTCAGGCACAGGCAAATCCACGCTATGCTTCTATTGTGATTGATGCGGATACAGGGCATATTCTTCATGAATCACGTGCCAAAGCTAGCCGCTATCCGGCATCTCTCACTAAGATGATGACGCTCTACATGTTGTTTGAGGCAATGGAGCAAGGCAAAATAAGACCGAATACTCAGATGCGGGTGTCCAGGCATGCTGCATCTATGCCGCAGACCAATATTGGCTTAAGACCGGGTGATACTATTGCAGTGCATGAAGCAATTCCTGCGCTGATCGCACGTTCTGCCAACGATGTGGCGGTGGTTGTTGCCGAGGCATTAGGTGGCACTGAGACTAAATTTGGCCGTATGATGACAGCAAAAGCCCGCGATATGGGTATGCATACGACCACTTTTCGAAACGCTTCCGGTTTGCCTAATGGTAGGCAAAAGACCACAGCTAGGGACATGGTTGTCTTGTCTGCACGCCTGATGAAGGATTTTCCTCAACACTATCATCATTTCTCAGTTCAGTCGTTTCGTTATAAAGGTGTCACTTATAACAGCCACAATCGTATAGTACGAAATGTTAGGGGCGTGGATGGTTTGAAAACAGGCTTTATCCGAGCCTCTGGTTACAATGTGGCGACTTCAGCAAAACGCGGTGACCGTCGCGTTATAGCGGTGGTGATGGGTGGGAAAACCGCTGTTTCTCGTGACCGTCATATTGGAAAATTGTTGGACCGTACCTTTAACCGAGCAATTGCTAGTAACAGTAATAATGTGCTGCCGGGTGTGATTTTGAGTAGCGCTATGGTGCCCTTGCCGAAATTTAAACCGGGGTTCAGTCCTAAACCCGTACTTAAACCTATCTTCACTCAAGAGAAAGAAACGGGTTCAGGCATCAAACAAGCGTCCACTCAACTAAAGACTCCTGAATTGCAAAGAGTTGCCATGGTAGATAACGACAGTTGGGCGGTGCAGATAGGCACTTATCAGGAGCGTGACCGTGCCCAAGCTCAAGTCCAAGCGGCTAATAATTGGGTCGTCGGTGAGATGGTGATAACTGAAGTAGAAATCAGTAACCGAAAATTGTACCGCGCACGGCTAGAAGGCTTAAAGGAAAATCAGGCGCGTATCGCTTGTCAAAGCTTGGTTCAGCACGGAATGGAATGCCTGGTAGTACGGTAAATGATAGTTATGTTGCTGCAGTCAATTAAAGAATAATATCTTTTTAAAATTCTTTTGGTGATAGATCACCAATGCCAATGAGTGCTTCATAAGCTTATCCAGGCTCCAAACGATTACGCATATAATTACAACCAAAGACTGTCCCCAGATTTCCACTGAAATTGTTCGCAAGCTGCTCCCAATTTGCTCAGATAAAACTGACAATCTTCTTCCCCAGCAAATATAACGCTCCGATTATTGCCACGTTGTATCACATGTTGCGGCTGTCCTGGAATATCAAAACGTGGAAGTCGAGCCATATTTTCATCCTACAAATTTACTTGGTCATGATAGCAGTGTAATTTCACAGAACAATCGAGTCTGATCCCATTGATTCTCATTGGTTCCATTGGTTTAAAACGTGACAGCTTTTTGTATCCGCTAGAGCTGCTTGTTAGATTTTTCATTGAAGTGATCCAAATGTTTTTTGTATAACTGGCCGGTAATACTTCCGTAATCTGGGTAATCTCTATCGTCAATTTGAGCTGGTATATCATGAGCTTGATTGCTCATTATTTCCCAGTTTTCTTCATAGTCCATCTTAGAGTCGTGAACGATATTTAGTAAAAACACAAAACTATACCAGCCATATTTGATATTTTCATGCACGAATGGAAATCGTAGCTCATCTACGTTAGTTAAGCCTTTTCTATTATGAGCATGTACAGTTGGATTTCTAATTTTTTTATATATATTGTTGAAGTAATTATCAAAATACCCTAGCTCTTTACTGCTTGCACCGTTACTTTTTAGAAACTTTGTCCATTTGCTATTGAATGAGCCGCTTGCGTTAGAGCCAAGAACATTATTGATGTCCGCCTCCATCATCGCTTGAAAGTATATAGCTGTATCAATACAGTGCTCCGCCTCTTTTCTTCGAAGTGAACTGAGGTGCCCTGCAAAGTGGAAAGCATTAATTGGATCCACGCTACCAACATCAATGCCACAGACAGTATTCTTTAGTGATTCTCTCTCAATATTGTGATCTTCTTTAAAATCATAATTAAATCCGCTTATTCCATTTTCAGAGAGCGCAACAGATATTGGAACTTTGTAAATACGATATGCTCTGAATAAGTTACTCAATGCTTTGTGCCCTAAATAATGAGCTATATCGTAATTTGATAAATCCATAACCCTCCCCTGATAAAGCTATCAGTATGTTTATGAGGAACGAATCCTCATAAGCATTATTATAATGTTCCCGTTCGTTTTCTGTACTATCTTATAAATTAAATACTAACATAAAGTTATCTCCATCTAATTGGGTAGGAAACCCAGGTATTACGGGGACACAATATCTAATTAATGCTAAAATCCACCAATGGCAAGACTAGCAAGGGTCATTTTACCCGAATACCCACATCATATTATTCAACGCGGCAACCGACGCCAAGATGTCTTTTTTTGTGAAGACGATTACATTTTTTATCTCGGCTTACTAAAAGAATGGTGTGATGCAGAGGACATTGAAGTCTGGGCATATTGCTTGATGACGAACCATGTGCATTTGATTTTAAAGCCTGCACAACATTCTGATTTATCAAAGGCCGTTGCAGAAACACATCGACGCTATACAGTTATGATTAATTTCCGGGAAAATTGGCGGGGATACTTATGGCAAGGCAGGTTCTCATCCTATCCTATGGAACAAGCTTATTTACTTCAAGCCGCTGCTTATGTAGAGCTCAATCCTGTGAAAATGGAGCTGGTAAAATCAGCATGGGACTATCGTTGGAGCAGTGTGCATGCGCATATAACAGGCAAAGACCCACAGGGCATTGTAGACGCGCAGAAATTACTTGATATATGTGGAGATTGGAAAACTTATTTAATGCAATCTCAGCCGATATTAGACAGCACATTTGAGAGCCACTTAAATACGGGTAGGCCACTTGGAAGCACTGAATTTATTAAAAATGCAGAACAATTGCTTGGACGAGATTTACTAAAAAAGAAACCAGGCCCAAAACCTAAAGATAATTAAGTATTGTGTCCATAGAA
>JAOULU010000258.1 GCA_029881855.1 Nitrosomonas sp.
GATGTAATAAGTAGTGTTTATTGTTTCTTTTTATGCTTTTATGAATTAAAGTAATCGGTAGACTTATAGAGCACTATAAAAATAGTATAAAATTCGTTGTAAGTTTATTTTTTATCGTCATAAGTTATTTTGAGTAGTAAATAGTTAGTAGCAGTGTCTTTTGGTTTTGAGTAAGTAATACTTAAATTATTGAATCGCTTATTAGAGGTTAATAGTCTTGGTATATATAAGGACACGCAATATCTAAAGTAATTATCAAATTTATTAATGCATTAGGAACACTGTGTATTTTGAATATAATATAATCGCATTCTTAAAGTCTAAACTCCGCTACTAAGATGATTGCTACATTGAAAGGACTGTATATGATAAAATTTAAAGCTATGAAATTGCGAAATATATATGTTGTTCTTTTCGGGGTGTTGTTGCTTTTGGGCGTAGCCCAAGTGCAAGCCGATAAAGATAGTGTTCCGCAAACCGTCATGCAAGGGGGGTCACTTGACAGTATTGTTGCTGGTACTCAACAACAAGTCTCTCAATTGGCAGAACAACTGCAAACATATCAAATTCAGGCTGAAAGAGAACGTAAGCACATAGAAGTAGCAGCAAAAGAAGCTGAAGCTAAAGTGAGCCAGGCTAGATTAGAAATGGTACGAGCACAGAACTTGCTGCAACAATTATCAGCAAGGCAGGGTGCAAGTATCGGCGATTCAACGGTTGATGACATTGTCAAAGAGACACAAAGACAAGTAGTGCAACTAACGGTTAAATTGCAAAGCTTACAAATTGAAGCCGAGAGAGAAAAAAGAGCGGCTGAATCAAAAATAAATGATGTGCAGTTAAAAATAGAACAGTTGGCACAAGAAAAAATAAGAGTTGAAAATTTAATGAAACAACTCTCAACGCCATCTGCGACTAATTCAAGACCTCAAATAGCAACTTATCCACAAGCATCCAGGAGTTCTGAAGCTGTATTTAGCGGAATTAATTCAAGCAGTAATTCAAGCAGTAATTCGGTTGGGCAGCCAGTGATGGTTATGGGTGATGTGCTATTTGATAATAATAGTGCTACTTTAAAAAGAAGTGCTGGGATACAAATTAATATGATTGTTGATTATTTAATGAGAAACCCAGAGCGTAGTATTCTGATTGCTGGTCATACCGATCGCAACGGCAAATCCGACTACAATTTAGAATTATCTGAGCGAAGAGCTAAATCTGTTTTGTATGCATTGTTGGAAAAAGGGGTACCTTTTAAACAATTGCGTGTTGCTGCTTTTGGTGACACACGCCCAAAAGTGTATAGTAAAGGTCTAGAAGGAAACATTCAAAATAGGCGGGTTGAAATTGTTGTTTTAGAATAAATTGTATTGCTCAAATTAAATAAAACCCCTTGTGTTTAGCGCATGCTTACCCAAGGGGTTTTTTGTTGCTCTGAAAAGCCTGTAATTAAGATTGAATTGTGAAAAGTGTATCGTCCTATCCCAACTGAAAATGACCCAAGAATACCATTGAACCGTATTATCTTACTTGGTGCCAGTAATCTCACCTTATCATTGCGATTGGTTATTGAACTTATGCAGACCCGTGTTAATTCGCCTAGTGATATATTAGTAGCTGCAGGTCATGGCCGCTCTTATGGCCAGTTTAGCCAAGTATTGGTACGTGGATTGCCAGGTATTACTAAATGTGGGTTATGGCGGCAACTTGACTTGGAAGAAACACAACAAACATATGCTTTTTTAACAGATATTGGTAACGATATTCCCTATGAAAATTCACCTGCAAAGATTTTAGCGTGGGTAGGTAAGTGTGTTGATCGGTTGCAGAAGCATTCTGCGCAAATCGTAATGACCAATGTTCCAGTTGTATCAATAGAGAATTTAACAGAGAGACGCTACTTATTTTTGCGTAACATCTTGTACCCGTTTTGTCGCTTATCAAAAAGTGAAGTGGTCGAAAATGCGTATTTAGTCCATCAAGGATTGATAGAAATGTCAGCTACTAAACAGTTTGTGCTTTGTGAGCAAGAGCCTGATTGGTTTGGGTCAGACGGTATACATGTCAAATACTGGAAGCGTAAAGCATTTTATAGGCAGTTTATTCAGAAATTTTTAAGTGAAGGTATTGAACAGCAGAATAATGAAGACAAAAAATATTGTACTTCATCATGGAAGCAGCGGCCAAGGTATGCCTACAAAACAATATTTGGCAAGCCGATATATTGCCAGCAACCCAGTGGTAGGTTGGTCGACAATACGACCATTTCTTTATATTGAATAGCTAAACACGGTAAATATCATTTAGCTCTTTAAGTGTTTGAAGATTTGAGCAAAAATACGTATTGATTAATGTTGTTTTATTTTGTCACGTAAAATTGTCATGTCAATACAGATTGAAATGACAGCAGCCAAATGCTGTAGAAAATCAGTAGCTGAATCTTTTTTAAAACGGCTTAGTCGGATATCACCAAGACTCATACAGCCGATAATATGGCTGTCACGCTTTAATAACAATAACGCAATACTTTTTATTGGTATAGATATAGGGCATGATTGGAATAATTCAGCATGTGTAGTGGGATCATATTGACCAAGCTTAGGTAATTGATTTTCGTCGAAAAAGGACATAACTTTCTCTTCCCCCAAAGAAAAAGATAATCCAGAAATACTTTGTATTACTTCCTTTTCTTCCTTTTTGCCTGGATTCAATAACTGCTGGATTTCAGAGTTAGCATCACATAAATTTAGTGTGACATAATCTAGATTAAAAATTGCTCTACATTCATTAAGCAGCGTTTGAATAAGTTCAGATAAGGATTCACAGCGCATTAAGCTGAGCTCAAAGCTCTGAAATTGGCGCAATATCGATTCATTA
>JAOULU010000259.1 GCA_029881855.1 Nitrosomonas sp.
TGAACGCCAGTTTGAATTTTTGGTGTTACTTCCTGCACACTATTACCCCTTGTCTCAGCTTGGATTATTTGTTCATCTTTCTCACAAGAAGAACAAGTACGCTGAATCGCGCTTATATCAAGTCTAAGTTCATTCTTAAGCCGCGAGTTATCAGAGAATGTTGGAGACTGAAGCGCAGGCATTCGCATTACTTTATCCGCCACCCGGTCCGCTTCCTGCTCATATTTATCGTTTGGCTGCCCAATCCTGAGTTTGGGCTGTATCTTGCTACCATGCAAAATTGAACGGACATCTGCTGATTGTCCCTTACTCAATTGTGTGTGCACATTTTTTGTCGACATTACCGGCGGTTTAATCTTTTTTTGTGCCGTTTGAGTTTCCATAGGTTTATCCCTCCAACAATGACAATTTCTTTAAGCGGTTTTTAGCTGAAGTAATGATCTTTGTAAGTGTATTCTTATCAATCGTGGTATTCCTACTCAATACGGTTGCATTGGTCTTTGTAAGGTCTTCAATTGTCATAATTCCCGCTGCACGTAGTTTGGAGTCCATATCTTTTGTTACTCCACTCAGACTTGTAACGGGACTGTTTTTAATAATGTCTAATTTGATTGTTTCCTGTGCTTTTTGCATGGCTAACAAGCTCTCATTCATTTCCGTTAGATCCCTGGAAATAGTATTTCGTAGGCTACTCATCTCAGCAAGTTTATTTTCTTCAGCAATGCGTTGCGTCTTAACTGAATCTACTTGAGATTTAAGGCCCGCTAATTCTTCCTCTATAGTCGACTTCTCGGTTTGTAAGACTCTGAATTCGTCCTTAATGGCGCTTAATTCAACCACACTGGCGCGGCGTGTTTCTGTACGCGCAAGCTCGGCTTCCAAGATACTGAAATCTGACAAATCTGCTTTACGTTTTTCAAATTGATCCAGTTCCAGTCTTACTTCATCAGATATTTCGATGTTGGTAGTGGCCTTAGGTTGCTCGACACTGTAGAAGACAACCATGTCGTCATCATTTTTAATTAGCGTAACTTTACTGCCCGGTTCTATACGCTGTGGTGTTTGGGTATATTCTGAGATATATTGGCTTGCTTTCTTAGCATCATAAGTCTTAACATCCACCACTTCGATTTGATTCCGCTGTAACTCAGTTGTGGCATTATTAACCGTATTATTCATTAATGCTTGTTTTTTCACGCCAATATTTTTATGACGCCCAGTTTCTGCTAAGTTAGTCAGACTATCGCCAGCAAGTCTCCCACCCAATTTAACACCCGTGATTTGGTTGCGTGCAATCGCTTTTATGTCTGTACGTACGTAGGTCTGCGCATTCTCTCGACTGGTTTTGGCTGTAAATCTATTCTGAATACCCTGCATTTGACCACCACCTGATTTCGGCGCTTTAATCCAATCATTTTTCTTACGATCAAAGAAACTGGGTAATATCCAACAGCAAAATTTACTGACCGCTTTTTCAATAAGTGGCATGACAGGTACCAATGATAGCCAATAATCAATTGTTGGAAAGGATTTTACATATTTACGTTTCTCGAAATTACATATTTTATAGACCTTATTTTCACGAATTTCGATATTAGCTAAATAGATTAGCTCATCGCCATTACAGTCAGGACACTTAACCAGTAAATGGTCACAAAAACAATCTTTGATATATTGCAACACATTGCCAAATAAACCATAAAATGCAAGTAATACATCGGTACGATAGGCTGCTAGCGTATCAAGGAACGCACTATTCACAGGTAATTCTTGTGCTGGAATAACACTGAGCGTATTACTCATAAAATTTAGGGTGTAGACTTGACCATTGTCTTTATTAACAACCACATCTACTGGTTGAATTTGAACAGGAATCCGGTAAAATTTTGAAGCGTTGCCATTTGGGTCAACCATCTGTAAGCGATAGCCATCTTCCATCGCCAATATCAAATGATCACTTTGTTTATGATAAGCCAACGACACTTGAGTTTTTTCAATTTCAAGTGTGTTATTCGGCACCGTTTTATCAAGGTCATTTAGCGGCAAA
The DNA here is from genome assembly GCA_029881855.1 of Nitrosomonas sp. Taxonomy (GTDB): domain Bacteria; phylum Pseudomonadota; class Gammaproteobacteria; order Burkholderiales; family Nitrosomonadaceae; genus Nitrosomonas. Next base: position 2,048 of record JAOULU010000259.1, read on the forward strand.
TTATAGGTAAGTAACCGTTTGTTTTCAGTAGCGATTGTATTTGTCGCTACGATATAAAGTCTCCCGCTTTTTTTATTTACAGTGACAGATCCACCTATATTAGATTGACGTACTGCGAGACCATCTGTTCCAGATAGTATTAGCCCATTAGCATTCTTTAATCGCAATATATCAGGTTGCAGACTTGTACTCGTGCCATCACCCACACTAACATCTAGATTGCATACAGCAATTTGGTTATAACTTTCTGGTCTTGTTGCAGCCTGACTATCATCTGTACAGTAAGCCAATCCAGCCAATTCATCTATGGCCATGTGACCTACAGCACTGAATTGATAAGCGGGTTGTGGACGCGGTTTTGTTTCATCCATAAATACTTTTGGATGAAGGAAAAACAACCCCTTACCTAAACCTATCGCATAAATTAACCCATCATTCTTTTGCGAAGCATCCATTTCAACAATCTCAAGATCGCAGAGTATTGTCATTTGCTCCCAACTATGCTCGTCCTTAATACGCGCAACACCAAATACAGAATCAATTCCCCGCAGATTAGCGACTGCATAAAGCAGTTCACCATTGGGTGAAAAAGTAATCGCAACCACTTCGGCACCCTCTGCTGACGGCATCTCTAATACATCTACCAGTTCTTGTTGCTTCAAATCATATACGTTAATCGTATTATCAGTTCCACCAAAGGTATAGAGCAGGTTGCCTGCTGGATGGACTTTAACTCGGGTGTGTCCGTTTTTTCCGAATAACGTTGTCATACCGCTATTTTCAAATGGATAGGCAGGGAAATTCTCCTCTTGAAACATTGCGCAA
>JAOULU010000025.1 GCA_029881855.1 Nitrosomonas sp.
AACCTACAATGCAAATTTACCACTTATCACACAATTTTATGCGGAAATATCTCAGGATCAACAATTATTTGAAAAATTTAAACAACTGCATGCTAGCGCTGAATTTGAACAGCTTAGTGTGGAACGAAAAAAAATTATTGAGAATGAGTTAAGAGATTTTCGCTTAGGTGGTGCTGAATTGTCTGATGATGATAAACAAAGGTTTCTCAAGATTCAAGAATCACTGTCTAAATTGTCCGCCAAATTTAGTGATAATTTATTGGATGCGACGAATAATTATTCATTGTTGATCGAGGATGTTGAGGCTGTGGTAGGTATACCGGCTGATGTATTACAAACAGCTAAAGAGTTGGCCGAACAAGATTCCAACAGCGGCTGGAAATTCACCTTACATATGCCGTCATATTTGCCAGTGCTGCAATATGCGGACAATCGTGATTTACGAGCGCAGATGTATCATGCTTTTGCCACTCGCGCGAGTGAGTTTGATAGTAAATCTGCAGCAAAAGACTGGGATAATTTGCCTCTAATTAAACAGATACTCGAATTGCGTCAAGAAGCTGCACAAATATTAGGTTATAAAAACTACGCAGAAGTTTCATTAGCACCCAAAATGGCTAAATCACCACAGCAGGTATTGGATTTTCTTCAAGAATTGGCGTCAAAAGCAAAGCCGTTTGCCGAAAAAGATTTGTTAGCACTAGAGCAGTTTGCGGCAGAGAAATTGAATTTACCTAAGCTGGAAGCTTGGGATTTGGCATATGCTAGTGAAAAATTACGTGAACAGCAATATGCATTCTCAGACCAAGAAGTGAAGCAATATTTCCCTGAGAATAAAGTGCTGCCTGGGATGTTTAAGTTGGTTGAGGAACTCTATGGTATTTCTATTGTTTCATCAGATGTAGCACGTGGTGTTCAATGTTGGCACCCGGATGTAAAGTTTTTCGATATTTATGATGCTAATAACCAGCTCATTGGGCAATTTTATCTTGATTTATATGCACGTACTACCAAGCGTGGTGGTGCGTGGATGGACGACGCAATAACACGTCGTCGTATTGAACAAGTGTCAGGTGATATAGTGCAAACGCCTGTTGCTTATCTTACATGTAATTTTTCTGCGCCTGTTAATATTAATGGCACACAGCGCCCGGCGCTGTTTACGCATAATGAAGTGATTGTATTGTTTCATGAGTTTGGTCATGGACTACATCACTTGTTGACACAAGTGGGCGACTTAGGCGTATCCGGTATTAATGGTGTTGAATGGGATGCTGTGGAATTACCCAGCCAATTTATGGAAAATTTTTGTTGGGAGTGGGATGTAATTATCCATATGACGCAGCATATTGATACGGGTGAGACTCTCCCAAGAGCTTTATTTGATAAAATGCTGGCAGCAAAAAATTTTCAGAGTGGACTGCAAATGTTGCGCCAGATTGAATTTGCATTATTTGATATGCATTTGCATTTTGATTTTGATCCAAGTGGTGATCAGACTGTTTTGCAGTTGCTTGATGAAGTTCGTCAGTCAGTGGCAGTGATTATTCCACCAGATTTTAATCGTTTTCCGAATAGTTTCGCGCATATTTTTGCAGGTGGTTATGCGGCGGGGTATTACAGTTATAAATGGGCAGAAGTATTGTCTGCAGATGCCTATAGTCTATTTGAAGAAACAGCTTCAGGTGAAGTTGTTAATGCTACTACTGGCGCGCGCTTTTTAGAAGAAATTCTTGCTAAAGGCGGTAGTCGTTCTGCGTTAGAATCCTTTGTCGCATTTCGTGGGCGTGAACCAGAGTTAGGTGCATTGTTGCGACATAATGGGATGGTAACGATATGAGGTAAAGATTTATATTAATTCTTAAATTGGAGCCTGCTTGAGTTTACTCAGAGAGCACAATAGAGGAGCTTGATTAAATAAGCTTATTTTGATCGCTAAGATTAACTTTGTGTTTTATAGTAATATGGCTCGCGGATTAAATGGCCAGGTCGTTTAATAGAGGTAGTCTACGATACAAATACGGCAAATTCTTTTACAAATAAATAACCCTTTTAAATATGAGATACCTATTACTTACCAAGATATTCACTTTGTTGCTAGTGATACTTTTTGCAACCGGATGTGCTTCAACGCATAACCCGGATGATCCTTTAGAATCGATGAATCGAAGTGTTTTTGAGGTAAATGAAATGCTTGATGAGCATCTTATGGAACCTGTTGCAAGAGGCTATAAGTATATTGTGCCTGATCCGATTGAAATGGTTGTTGGTAATTTTTTCTCTAATATAAATGATGTTGTAGTAACAGCAAATTCGCTACTTCAATTAAATTTTGAAAGTGCAGTTGCCAGTGGAGCACGTGTATTGATAAATACAACTTTCGGTATGCTAGGCCTTATAGATATTGCTAGTGACGTAAGTATGGCGAGTGATATCAATCTGGATAAACGCAATGAGGATTTTGGTCAGACACTGGGGCGTTATGGCATAGGAAGTGGACCTTATTTAGTATTGCCTTTTTTTGGGCCAAGTTCAGTGCGTGATGCTGTGGGTCTCGGTGTCGATGTTTTCATCGCTGACCCCATTTCAACAGTTATTTATCTAAATAATGTGAATGCACTGGATACGGTTGTTCGCTCGTCTGTTGGAACGGGAAGATTGCTTGATACGCGTGCACAATTATTAGATGTCCAGAAGACTTTAGAAGAAGCTGCTTTGGATAAATATGAGTTTATACGAGATGCTTATTTGCAGCGACGTGAAAGCTTAGTTAATAATTACGATACATCTGAGCCTGACGAATTGGATTGAATGACACATAATGGTCTCGATTGTTGTATCTAAGTAACTAGTATTTCATGGGGTTGCTGGTTGTAATACTGGTTATTTGTTCAGCGTGAATCCTGATATAGGCTAAATCGTATGTGTGATTTATATCTTTTCTAAAGATTTTGTTTCCTATCTATTTACCCCAGAATTTTTCTGCTATCTTCTGAACATCGCATAGTTTTGTTTTCGGAGGTAGCGTTGGCACCTATTGTTCAAATAAAATAAGGCTTGTATTATGTGCAAATTTTTATTGCTAGGATGATGGTTGGCAGATTGGTAGAGTTTTTGAAATGATAGACTAAGAACAAGAGAAGCAGAATGAGAAAATTTCAGTGCAATATATGTGGGTTTATCTACGATGAATCAGTTGGTGATCCTGAGCATAGTATTAAAGCGGGTACAACCTGGGAAGAAGTTCCCGTTGATTGGGCTTGTCCTGAATGTGGTGTAAATAAAGCAGACTTTGAAATGGTGGAGATTTAGGTGATGACTGATCCAGTGATTATTCTGGGTAGTGGATTGGCAGGCTATGCTGTAGCGCGTGAACTACGTAAACTGGATACACAATTACCCGTTACCATGTTGTCGGCTGATCATGGCGGTTTCTATTCAAAGCCCATGTTGTCAAATGCATTGACCACCGGAAAAACAGCGGATTCTATTTTGAATGGTGACGCAGAGAAGATGGCCGCACAATTGAATATATCCATTCGTCCACATTGCCGTGTTACGGGTATTGATCAATCCAGTCATTCAATTACATTAAAGAATGAAGAGAAATTATCGTACCGTCAGCTTGTTTTGGCTTTGGGTGCGGATCAAATCCGCTTGCCGTTACAAGGCAGCGGTGTTAATGAAATATTAACTGTTAATGATCTTGATGATTATCGGGATTTTCGTGATGCCTTAGTCGGAAAAAAGCAAATCAGTATTATTGGTGCAGGTTTGATTGGCTGTGAATTTGCTAATGATTTAGCCGCAGCGGGTTTTAAAGTCAATGTTATTGATATTAGCGCACAACCGCTTGGCCGATTGCTGCCGCCCGCTGCTGGTGATTTTATCCAACAAAAGCTTGAAGCTGTTGGTGTGGTTTTTCATTTCAATGCCACAACACAGTCTGTGGATAAAGATGGCGAGTGTATGCGTTTGACCTTGGCTGGTGGTGAGATTATTGAGTCTGATATTGTGTTGTCAGCAGTGGGTTTAAAGCCACGTATTCAATTGGCTCAAGAAGCAGGACTTCAGGTTAATCGTGGCATTGTTGTGAATCAATTGCTGCAAACACAGGCTAAGGATATCTTCGCATTGGGTGATTGCGCTGAAGTTAAGGGTAAAGTATTACCTTTTGTAATGCCTATTACGCATGCAGGGCGCGCGCTTGCTGCTACACTTTCAGGTGAGCCAACACCAGTGCATTATCCAGCAATGCCGGTGATGGTTAAAACGCCAGCTTGCCCTACTGTTGTTTCACCACCTGATTTTAATATGAGTGGCGAATGGCTTGTACAAGCAGATCAAGATGGTGTAAAAGCACTTTATCAGGATGAATCCGGAAATTTGCTAGGTTATGCCCTGTTAGGTTCGGCGGTGAAGGAAAAAATGATTCTTACCGCGCAATTGCCTTCTGTATTGGAATAATACCGTTCTTAATAATTAAAATAACCATTTACATCAATGAAATTCCTGTTTGATCTTTTTCCCATTATTTTGTTTTTCATAGCATTTAAGGCCTATGATATTTTTGTTGCTACAGCGGTTGCAATTGTGGCTACCTGTGTCCAGATTAGTTGGGTGTGGTTTCGTTATCGTAAGGTTGATAATATGATGTGGATAAGTCTGGCTGCGATTATTCTGCTTGGGGGATCAACATTAATCTTTCAAAATGAAGACTTTATAAAATGGAAGCCAACAGTTCTATATTGGTTGATTGCGATGGTGTTATTGGTTGCAAATAATTTTTTTCAGAAGAATCTTATTCGAGCAATGCTTGATAAGCAGATACAGCTTCCGTACGCTGTGTGGAACAAACTGAATCTCAGTTGGATCGTGTTTTTTGTGTTCATGGGGTGTATTAATCTTTATGTCGCATTTGGTTTTTCCATAGATACTTGGGTTACTTTTAAGCTATTTGGTTCTACGGGGTTGATGTTGGTTTTTGTAGTCACGCAAGTACTAATATTGAGTAAGCAAATGGTAGCAGTGGTGCCAGCTGAAACGGCTTGTTCGGGTACACAAGAATATGCTGCTGAGAATATTGAGAATGAAATAGGTAAAGATAAATGATGTTATATGCCATAAGCGGTGAAGATGTCCCGGACAGTTTAGAAAAAAGATTGGCTGCTCGCCCTGCACATCTAGAGAGAATTAAACAATTGCAGGCTGAAGGACGGCTTATTTTGGCTGGCCCATACCCTGCAATAGATAGTTCTGATCCAGGACCATCTGGATTTACTGGTAGTTTAATTGTTGCCGAATTTGAATCATTGTTGTTAGCGCAGGCATGGGCAGATGCAGACCCTTATGTCGCAGCAGGTGTTTATAAGCATGTAACGGTTAAACCATTTAAGAAAGTTTTGCCAGCATAAAAAACAACCTTTAAGTTATATAGGACTAATCAATACTTCTTTCAAATATTCACGTTCGGGGTGTTAAGGCGTATACTTCTGTTTAATTAAAAATTTTATTTAAATCCTTAAAAAGGAAATTCCATGCTTTTGACGAAATTTTCGAAGTTATTAATAGCTGGTGTTTTTAGCTTATTTTCTATATTGGTTCATGCTCAATCAACGGCTGTTGTGGCCAAGGTTAATGGTGTTGAGATTCCACAGTCGCGTTTGGAGTTAATGGTTCAGGCAAATGTTGCTCAAGGTCAGCCTGATGGCCCAGAAATGAGAAGAGCGCTACGTGAAAACCTGATAGCAGAAGAAATTATTGCGCAAGAAGCACTTAAAAAAAAGCTCGATCGTGATCCTGAAGTGATTGCACAACTTGAAATTTCACGTCAGGCCGTATTGGTTAGGGCTTTTCAAGCAGACTACATTAAAAATAATGTTGTAGGTGACGAGACCTTACACAAGGAATATGAAATTCTGAAGGTTCAAATGGGCGATAAAGAATATAAAGCGCGTCATATACTTGTGCAAGAAGAAGACGAAGCCAAAGCTATTATTGCTAGCCTCAAGAAAAAAGGAGATTTTGACAAGATCGCTGCTGAAAAATCACTAGATGAGGGCAGTAAGAATGAAGGTGGCGTACTTAACTGGAGCCCTTCAGGTGCCTATGTCAGGCCTTTTGCTGAGGCGCTAACAAATCTTAAAAAAGGGGAATTGACGAGTAAGCCAGTACAAACTTCCTTTGGTTGGCATGTAATTGAGTTAATTGATACACGCCCGATGGAGATCCCTCCGTTTGAAGAAGTGAAACAAAATATACAGCAACGTATATTGCAAAGAGAGTTTCAGGCGGTGGTTCAAGAATTACGTGGAAAAGCAAAAGTAGAGTAGCTTGTATATCGCTACGGGTAGATTAGGTGGCGTGTATAGTGTGTTTGTTTGTAATGGATTACACAGGCTGTACAATCTTTTCTACTCGTGGAGATAGTGCACATAACAATTCATAACTAATTGTACCCGCCGACTTGGCAACTTCTTCAATAGGCAGTCCTTTCCCCCAAAGAGTCACTGGGCTGTTTAACTGCGCATTCTTGATGTTGGTTAAATCAACAGCCAGCATATCCATAGATATGCGTCCTAATATTTTGCTGCGTTGATTGCTAACCAATACGGGTGTGTTTGTAGGCGCATGGCGTGGATAACCATCAGCATAACCACAGGCAACGATACCAATCTTTGTCGGCTTGTCAGCGATAAAGAGGCCGCCATACCCGACACTGCTCCCTTTTTTTAGATGATGTATGGCGATAATATTACTTGATAAAGTCATCACTGGTTTTAAGTTTAGTTCTTTTGCTGTTTTATCTGCGAAAGGAGAGGCACCATATAGCATGATGCCGGGACGGATCCAGTCTGCATGTGTTTCAGGGTAGCGCATAATTGCAGCTGAATTTGCCAGAGAGCGGGGTTGAGTGAGTTCTGTGGTAAGCCTATTAAAGCATTGTAATTGTTGGGTAAAGCTCTTATTATCAGTGACATCATCCGCATTAGCAAAATGTGTCATTAATGTAATGTGTCTAATTGAACGTAATGTAGTCAACGTTTCTAATGTCTTTGGAAATTGTTCGGGTGAAAGCCCAAGACGATTCATTCCTGTATTAATTTTAAGAAAAATATTCAGTCCTTGCTGTTTGCTTGTTGATAGCATGATAACTTGCTCGTTGTGGTGGACGACAGCGCTTAATTGATATTGCTCAAATAATGCTAATTCTTGAGTGGTGAAAAAACCTTCTAGGAGTAAAATTGGTTGGCGGTAACCTGCTTCACGTAAGCTTATGGCAGCATCAAGCTCTAGCAGCGCAAAAGCGTCAGCTTCTTTTAAGGCTTGTGCAGTATGTAGTAGCCCATGGCCATAAGCGTTTGCTTTAATAATTGCCATTAAGTGTGCATTGGGCGCGTATTGCCGTGCAACATTCAGGTTATGCACCAGGGCGGAAAGATCTATTTGTGCTTGAATAGGACGTGGCATCAATTTTTATCCAGAATACGTGATATTTAGTCGCTTAATTATTCAAAATAATCTATATTTAATCGTTGTAGTTTCGACGATTGTTATATCTCAGGGAGAAACCGGTTTAATTCTGAATCAAATGGATGATGGTATAAAGTATGTTAATAGACAAATACTTGCAAATGAAACAATCAATAATTGTATCGTTCTTTTATTTTTAGTATGGACTGCTGGAAACTGTTTATTGTATTGAATCAGTATTATTGGTGTGGTTAAGTGTTATGTGACCCGTGATCAAATTGCTTTTATATTTTAAAGCTGTTGTATGTAATCGGTTACCATAAAAAAATAATAAACCTTTCAGAGGAAAAAGTTTGAAACGCGGTTTCTATACTATCATGGCTGCGCAATTTTTTTCTTCTCTGGCAGACAATGCGCTGCTGGTTGTTGCGATTGCGCTACTAATTGATTTGCATGCCCCCCCTTACTTGACACCTATGCTCAAGTTTGTATTTGTATTGTTCTATGTCATTCTTGCGCCTTTTGTCGGTGCATTTGCTGATTCTATGCCGAAAGGGCGTGTCATGTTTATCAGTAACACAATCAAAATTCTCGGTTGTGGATTAATGTTTTTTGCCATGCATCAGTATTCTGCATTAGCAGCTTATGCCGTTGTCGGATTAGGAGCGGCAGCTTATTCGCCAGCTAAATACGGCATCCTAACGGAATTGTTACCACCAGAGAAGCTAGTGATTGCTAATGGCTGGATTGAGGGGTTGACGGTTGCGTCTATCGTGCTGGGTACTGTACTAGGTGGTGTACTAATAACGCCAATTGTTTCAGATACATTGTTAGCGTTTAATTTGCTATTCATCAATACGGCGGTTGAGATTAGTATTTTTGTTGTGGCATTCATTTATGCGATAGCTGCAGTATTTAATTTGTTTATTCCTAATACCGGCATTGATCATCGTATGCCAAAGAAAAGCCCATTTTATCTGATTCATGAATTTAGCCATTGTGTGAAGTTGTTGTGGACAGACAAGTTGGGACAAATTTCTCTTGCGGTGACAACATTGTTCTGGGGTGCAGGAGCCACTTTGCAATTTATTGTGTTGAAATGGGCTGAAGTGGCATTGGATCTTCCGCTAAACCAATCCGCACAATTACAGGGAGTTGTTGCCGTGGGTATCGCGATTGGCGCGGTTTTAGCGGCAAAACTGGTTTCATTAAAGCAATCTGTAAAAGTCATTCCTTTGGGGATTGTAACGGGTATTGTTGTGATGACGATGACGTTGGTTTATAACATCTGGATAGCAATTTTCTTGTTGGTGATGATTGGTGGTTTGGCGGGTTTCTTTGTGGTGCCAATGAATGCACTATTACAGCATCGTGGGTACATATTGATGGGAGCAGGCCATTCCATTGCTGTACAGAATTTTAACGAGAATTTGAGTATTTTGGCGATGCTGACCGGCTATGCATTGTTAATATTATTTGACGTGCATATTTATGTCGTTATTATCTTATTTGGACTTTTTATGTCTGTGACGATGATAGTGATCCGACGCTGGCATTTATTAAATCAAAGTAAAGAGGACTCGCTACATTTGATTGGCACACGCAAAATTCATCCTAGGCCATCCGAAATGCATGATCATGGTATAGACAAATGATTGTTCGCAGGCAGTGATTGCATGGTTTGTTTGGCAAAACATAAGTCTTCCCAGACCTTTGCTTTTTCAAGTTGTGCACGTAATAGATATGCGGGATGATAAGTAACAATAAGGGGTATTCCAGAATACTCATGTAGCGTACCGCGTAAACTGGCTATGTTGTCGTCGGTATTGAGAAGATTCTGTGCAGCAACTTTTCCTAGTGCAATGATTAGTTTAGGTTTAATGAGTGTAATTTGTCTGGCCAGATAAGGTTCGCATTGTTGTGCCTCATTATTATTTGGGTTTCTGTTATTAGGTGGACGGCATTTTACAATATTTGTAATATAAACTTGGTGTTCTCGTTTTAGTCCTATAGCGACCAACATGTTGTCGAGTAGTTTGCCGGCTGGTCCAACAAAGGGTTCTCCCATTGCATCTTCTTTTGCACCGGGCCCTTCACCAACATATAGCCAGTCAGCCTGCTCATTGCCAACACCAAATACTGTTTGTGTGCGTGTTTGGCTTAGCGGACAGGCGGTGCAGGTTTTAACTTCGGATTTTAATTGCCCCCAATCCATCTGCTTTATTTCTAATAATGGCAGAACTGTTGAATTTTCTACAGGTACATCTTCTGTAGATGAGGTGGGCTTGGTACGCCATAATGGCATTAATCCCAATTCCTTTAGAATGATTTTCCGCCTGATAGTCATAGCATCAATTGCATTACTAGTGCATCCTCACGCCCACACATTGCTGGATAATAGTCTTTACGGATAGCAATTTGTTTAAAGCCAACTTGTTGATAAAGTTTAGCCGCACCGAGATTGGATTCGCGTACATCCAGAATCATCGATTTTGAGTTTTGTTCTTTGGCAAATTGAATAAAATAGTTCAGCAATTTTTTACCAAACCCTTGATTCTGACATTTTGCCGCAATACCAATGGTTAGAATATGTGCCTCTTCTACGCCAATCATCATGACACCATAACCAAGAAATATATTGTCTTGCTCTAATATCTTACACTGATAGCCAGTGTTAATAGAGTCTAAGAAATTCATTGGTGACCATGGAAAGAGAAAAATCTCACGCTCAATAAGAATGATGCTAGCCACATCTGATGGCATCATTTCTCTGATTATTGGTGTGTTGCATACTCGGTTATTCATCGTTCATTTTCCTTCAATGCGACTTTATTACGTATATATATTGGCGCAGCGTTAAATGGACTGGTATTCGATTTGTCTTTGAATCTTGGTACTGCAAGTAATGCTATCTCATTAGCATGTGGGTAGAGGCCATAGTTAATTTGATCAATCTGTTCATTGTAGAGCGTAGATAATTCTTTGTCATATGAGTCAAAACCGCTGCCGCAGCCAACCCAATGACTGCCTGATATTGATGGCGCATGCTGTGGTTTGCACAGTGTGGGCGCGCTAATAGTTTTCCAGTGATCGGTCGATCGTTGATAGGCGGCATGATAAATCTCGCCCATGCGTGCATCAAGTGCAACAACAACTTTGTCCTCCCCGTTTTTTTGCGCCACTGCTTCTAGTGTACTAACGCCGATAACAGGGAGATCAGCAGCAAATGCTAATCCCTGAGCGACACCACAAGCGATGCGTAGACCGGTAAAGGAGCCGGGTCCGGCACCAAAAGCAATGCCATCTACTTGTGGTAAGGTTAATTTAGCTTCCGCTAGAATCGTTTCCACCATGGGTAGAAGAAGCTCAGAATGGCATCGTTCGGCCAGGATATCTTTGTTCAGTAGCTTGCCATCAAGATAGAGTGCTACGGAACAATACTCAGTAGATGTTTCAAATGCGAGTATTTTCAATTTTATTCCAGAAGCCATCTTTGTAGTGGAATATAATCGACGCCGTAATTCGTTTGCTTAGATTGAATAAGGCGCCATTCTTTAGCATGCCATCGAATGGGTTTTGTTAAACGGGGGCCTGCAAGGCATTTTGCTTTACGGATAAGCGTGACATGCGGATTAAAGGTTTGGCTGTCAAAAACAAACTCGGCTTTTGATAACTCTTTTCGTAGTGATTCTGTTAGGGTTAATAATGCTGTAGGGTATGATTTTGCCATGGCATAGATAATCTGAGGGTGTTTCCAGTAACCTATTTCTTCTATTGTTAAATTAAAAGCTTTGGCTGCTACATTGTTGGCTGTAATTTTTAGTTCAGGTAGGCGTTCTATGGTTACATTACCAAGAAAAGCAAGTGTAAGGTGCATGT
>JAOULU010000260.1 GCA_029881855.1 Nitrosomonas sp.
TCTAAGGCACGTAGTTTTGACAAACTTGTTGATCAGGCTAGTCCAGAAGATATTGCTCGTTGTGCCGTAGAGCAAGATTGTAAGAGCGTTGCGTTTACCTATAATGACCCGGTAATTTTTGCTGAATATGCGATGGATGTGGCAGATGCTTGTCATGCAAAAGGGATTAAAACTGTTGCTGTGACAGCCGGCTATATTCACGCACAACCGCGCCATGATTTTTTTGCCAAGATGGATGCAGTTAATGTTGATCTTAAAGCCTTTACAGATGAGTTCTATGTCAAACAAACCGGCGCACATTTACAACCGGTATTAGATACCTTGAGATATCTCAAACATGAAACAGATGTGTGGTTTGAGATAACTACGTTATTGATTCCAGGGTTAAATGATTCAGCTCAAGAGATTCGTGAGCTAAGTACTTGGGTTATTAATGAACTTGGTGTTGATGTGCCGATACACTTTAGTGCTTTTCATCCTGATTATAAAATGAACGAACTACCTGGCACGCCATTCGAAACACTTAACCAAGCACGAAAAATTGCTCTGGATGCAGGGTTGCAATATGTTTATACAGGCAACGTACATGATCAGGAAGGGGATACAACTTATTGTCCGACATGTAATAGCGCGTTGATTGTGCGTGATTGGTACCAAATTAAACAATATCGGCTTACACCAGATGGGCGTTGTATAGATTGTAAAGCTGCCATAGCGGGTTGTTTTGATGAATTTACGGGGCAGTTTGGTAGCAAGCGTATCCCGATAGCTATTGAATCAGTAAGTTAAATGATTAGATGGCAAATCATCAAACAATAATAGTTTGTTAACGCAAATTATTTTAGTTTTTGTTCTGGGTGTAATCCTGTTGCAACACCAGGCCGAACTACCTGAGCTAACATGGGTATTGGGGTTGTTGCCTATAGCTGTTACTGCATGGTTTCTCAGGCAACAGCAGTCTTTCTTTTCAGCAGCCACAGGAAAAATTTTGTTGTTGTTTTTTTTCTTGGGTGTTGGTTTCTTTTGGTCGGCAGCACTTGCTCAATGGCGCCTAGCTGATTTTCTTCCACAAGAATGGGAGCGTCGTGATATTCAAGTAGTTGGTGTGGTTGCGAGCCTGCCACATAGTAATGATCGCAGTGTACGCTTTCAGTTTGATGTCGAGCAGGTATTAACGACGGATGCTGTGGTGCCCAAGAGGATTGTATTATCTTGGTATGGAAGTCGCGATGCAAGTGATGATGGCATAAAATTGCCGGTTATTAATGTCGGTGAGCGTTGGCAGATTACTGTGCGTCTCAAACGTCCAAATAGTAATGCGAATCCACATGGTTTTGATTATGAGGCATGGATGTTGGAACGAAATATTCGTGCCACGGGCTATGTACGTCAATCAATTGATAATCAACGTATGTATTCGATGGTTAATCATTCCGGTTATTGGGTTCAGCACTTGCGTCAAGAAATTCAGCAGCGTTTCACCAATAATTTATTGAACGAGGCTTATGTCGGCGTACTGAAAACGCTTGCAACCGGCGATCAACGTGCAATTCCACGTGAACAATGGCGGGTCTTTACAAGGACTGGCACGAATCACTTGATGGCGATTTCTGGTTTGCATATCACATTGGTATCTAGCCTTATATTCGCATTGATTTTTTGGTTGTGGCGTTGCAGTTCCTTATTAACATTATATCTGCCAGCGCGTCGCGCAGCAGTACTTGTCGGATTAATGGCAGCGTTAGCTTATGCGCTACTTTCAGGTTTTGCAATCCCTGCGCAACGTGCTTTTTATATGTTGGCGGTGGTGGCAATAGCCATATGGAGAGGGCGTCTTACATCAGCTGTATCTATCTTGGCATGGGCACTATTGGTGGTGGTGTTGATTGATCCATGGGCAGTGTTGTCTCCAGGTTTCTGGCTATCATTTGGTGCAATTGCCATTATCATGTTTGTTACCGTGGGACGTATTGGCCAAGTGCATTGGGTTAGTGGTTGGTTACGGGTGCAGTGGGCTATTACATTGGGCTTGGCACCATTATTGCTGGCATTATTTCAACAAGTATCATTGGTTTCGCCGATTGCTAATGCTATTGCAATACCGTTGGTTAGCTTGGTAATTGTACCCTTAACATTACTGGGGACGATTCCGTTGTTTGATTTTATATTACCGGTTGCACATGTAGTGTTGAGCGTTGGTATGACAGCATTACACTGGTTGAGTGAGTTGCCGCAAGCGGTATGGCAACAACATGTACCGCCCGCATGGACAGTATTTATTGCAGTTGTTGGCATAATTTGGATGTTGTTACCAGGTGGTTTGGGGTTGGGGTTCTTTGCAGGCTTCCCGGCGCGTTGGTTAGGTGTGTTTGCAATACTACCCATGTTTCTAGTTCCACCACCCAAACCAGCAGTCGGTGAATTATGGTTGACGGTAATGGATGTAGGGCAAGGTTTGGCAGTGTTGGCACGTACAAAAAACCATGCTTTGTTGTTTGATACAGGCCTGAATTTCGGCGAATCAAATAGCGGTGATCGCGTTATATTGCCTTATTTGCGGGGTGAGGGTATCAATCGGTTGGATACCATGATAGTTTCACATGCGGATTCGGATCATAGTGGTGGCGCTTTGTCCATATTAGACGCCTTACCGGTTAAGGTTGTACTATCGTCTCTTGAGGAAAACCACCCTATACAGCAAGCTGCAGCGCGTAAAGGCCAGTGTCATAATGATCAATCCTGGCAATGGGATGGTGTACAGTTCGATTTGTTACATCCATTGGCACAAAGTTATGAAAATATTCAGCGTAAAACCAATGCACAAAGCTGTGTATTAAAAATCACTTC
>JAOULU010000261.1 GCA_029881855.1 Nitrosomonas sp.
GTATTCTCAGAGCATCAATGCGTTCTGAACGCGCTTGAGAGAGACGGGCAGTATAATATAGATTGCGCGTAATTTGGCTAGGGTCCTGTTGATTAAGCAGCAACCGAATATAATTCGGTGGACTTTCGATATATTGGCGGTAAAGCAGTTTACTCAATTGAACTTGCAATTCTCCAATTGCTGCTTTAACTTGTTCATGCTGCGCTCGTTTTTTCTTAAAACTGACTTCAAATGCCCGCTTTTCTTGTGAAAGAATTTCAAGCCTTCGGTTAGCATTGCTAATCGCTCTTTCTGACGTTTGAAGTGAATCTGCTGCTTCTAACTTTTCAGCTTCCTTACTAAGGATGCCCTTTTGGATCACCTCAATACGATTACGTAATTGATCCAACTTCTCTTCATTTTCTTTTAATGCCGCACCGAGTGAAGTCGACACAAGCAGAATACCAATTTGAACCAACACGAACAATATATACCACAGATTACTCGTGCTACCATTCCCGGCAAATTTCAAGTGTAACGCAACCAAATAAAAACGTTAAGTTATGATGATTCGAGAAAGAATATCATCAGAGTCATAAAGCTTATCCATCGTATTATACGTTTGCCTTACCTTGATTTGTCACAGCCTGCATTGCTTTGTTTATTTCAGACTGATCACCAAGATAGTAACTTCGAATTGGTCTTAAGTTATTGTCAAGCTCATAAACTAACGGAACACCCGTGGGAATATTACAATTCAAAATATCCTGATCCGAAATTTCATCCAAGTGTTTGACGAGCGCACGCAATGAGTTTCCATGTGCGGCAATAATAATTCGCCCCCCAGCCTGAATCTGTGGCTCGATGCTTTCTTTCCAATATGGCAGGAATCTAGCTACTGTGTCTTTCAGACACTCAGTAAGTGGAATATCTTGCGCGGTAAGGTTTCTATAACGTAAATCTTGACCTGGGTAGCGCTCATCATCGAGCGTTAATGCAGGTGGACGAACATCATAGCTACGACGCCATATTAGCACTTGTTCATCACCATACTTAGCCGCAGTTTCAGCTTTATTCAGCCCCTGTAACGCACCATAATGCCGTTCATTCAACCGCCAAGATAGATTGATAGGTGTCCACATCAGATCCATCTCATCTAATGTAATCCACAATGTGCGAATAGCGCGCTTCAGCACCGACGTGTGGGCAAAATCAAAAATAAAACCATTTTCCCTTAGCAAACGGCCAGCATTCCTAGCCTCGACAACACCTTCACGTGTTAAATCCACATCTGTCCAGCCAGTAAATCGATTTTCTTTATTCCAAGTACTTTCCCCATGTCGCAGGAGAACCAGTTTTTTCATGTTTACCTTTAAAAAAAGGAGAGATTTTCTTGTTAGGTGAATTTGAAATAGGCAATTATTCAGTGTAATCTTTGCATCTACTTAGATTACAACTGCTCAGCTTGACAATAAAAAATGCGCGCAGTTTACACGCAAATACAAACAGGCGTGCTTGACGCGATTAAAGAGCCACGCAATAGCAGACTAAATAGTTACTAAATTCTATATCGCTCTATTTTATAACATTTTAGCCAAAGCTGCAGCATACAACTGATTTTATGTAACTGTGCGGCAAAGGAGTAACCAATGGGAAGCATTGTTTGCAACCACTTAAGCTTACTTCTCTATTCTATTAAATAAGCTGGTTATATTGTTCGGTAAAAACCAAAATAAACCACGCTTGCTTCCCGCTCTAAAGTCAGCAAATTATTTTGAACAACCCCCTCAATATAAGTCTAGAAATTTTTCAAGCCTATGAGCACGCATACTAATGTTATTACCCCGTTCAAAAACAACAGGGTAATCACAATTTCGCCCAATCGAAAACTAACAACTTAATCAGCCTGCCTTCTCAAGAAAGCCGGGATATCCATTGGGTCAATACCGGACTGCCGCATGGCCGCCACTGTCGCATTGCTTCTTCTGCCTGTGCGCATTACCGCTGGTTCGTCTGCGTGTATTTCTGCTGTCATATCGTCTGTTCCTGTCCGCGTATGAACAACCGTTAACGGTTTTGTCTTGGCCTGACTAACTACATTGCCCAGACCCGTTGCTACCATCGTTACGCGCAAATCATCTTCCATATTTTCATCGATAACCGTCCCAATAATCACCGTCGCATCTTCAGCAGTCAAATCCTTAATGGTATTCATTACTTCATGAACCTCACGCATTTTCAAAGCTGAGTTAGCCGTGATGTTGACCAGAACACCCCGTGCACCAGCAAGTGTAATATCTTCTAGTAACGGACTTGCAACTGCCTGCTCAGCTGCTGTACGTGCGCGATCTACACCGGTTGATAGTGCGGAGCCCATCATGGCCATACCCATTTCTGACATGACTGTTTTTACATCAGCAAAATCCACATTGACCAGCCCCGGGCAATTAATTACTTCTGCAATTCCCGCAACTGCTCCGTACAGCACATCATTTGCCGCTTTAAATGCATCCAGCATACTAATATCATTACCCAACACCATCATCAATTTATCGTTAGGGATTACGATTAATGAATCAACATGCTGCGACAATGCCTCCATACCAGCTTGCGCCGCCTTAAGACGCTTTCCTTCAAAAGAAAAAGGCTTGCTCACGACTGCTACTGTCAGAATACCCATTTCCTTAGCGACCTGTGCGACAACAGGCGCGGCACCAGTTCCTGTCCCGCCCCCCATTCCGGCTGTAATAAACAACATATCCGAACCCTGAATAAGTTCAGCAATGCGATCACGATCTTCCAAAGCCGCTTCACGTCCAATTTCTGGATTCGCGCCTGCACCCAAACCCTTTGTGATACTAGGTC
>JAOULU010000262.1 GCA_029881855.1 Nitrosomonas sp.
TGAAACATTGCAACAGCGTAGTGATTTGGGTGTGTGGCTTTCCAGTGATGAGCGTCCGGAAGCATTAAAGAATGACTTGCAGAGATTTTCTGTTATTGCAGTTGATTTTCCGAAATTTGCAGATGGTCGCGGTTATTCTGTCGCATATAATTTACGTGTTCATTTGGGTTATACCGGTGAATTGCGTGCCATTGGCGATGTATTGCGAGATCAGTTATTCTATATGCAGCGTGTAGGTTTTGATGCTTTTGCACCACGCTCTGACCGCAATATAGAAGATGCTTTGAAGGGGTTTTCGGATTTCTCGGAAGTCTATCAAGCGTCTTATGATCAAAAATCACCATTATTTCGTCGAGTACAACGTAAAGGTCGTTCAGCTATAGGTTAGATAAATGAGTGAATTGCAACAAAAGATTGAACAAGTCATCTCCATTTTGACAGAGGCCATCCATGATTATACGCCGGTAACTTTTGCTAATAGTTTGGGTGCGGAAGATATGGTGCTGACCGACCTAATCAATCGTTACAAGCTCGATATTGACATGTTTAGTTTAGATACGGGCCGTTTGCCACAAGAAACCTATGATTTGATGCAGACTGTGCGTGAGCATTTTAACAAGCCGCTACGTATCTATTTCCCAAATGTTAAGCAAGTTGAGGAGTATGTTGCGAAGAATGGTGTCAACGGTTTTCGCGAGAGTGTTGAGTTGCGGAAAGGATGTTGTCATGTACGCAAGGTAGAGCCATTGCGTCGCGCTTTGTTTGGTAAGCGAGCTTGGGTAACGGGTGTTAGGCACGAGCAAGCGACAACACGCATTAGTTTAAAGGTGTCAGCATATGACATGAGTAATCGTATGCAAAAAATTAACCCGTTGATTGATTGGTCTAATGAAGAAATATGGGAATATATTAGGCAATATAAGGTTCCTTATAATAAGTTGCATGATAGTTTTTATCCTAGTATTGGCTGCGCACCATGCACACGTGCTGTCACTCCAGGTGAAGATATACGTTCTGGACGTTGGTGGTGGGAAACGCCTGAAACTAAAGAGTGTGGATTGCATACTGATAACGTTATTCCATTGAAATAGGCGCTTAATTTGTGATTGCGTCAAAAGTGAATTGGAATTTAAAAAGCAGCTCTATGGAGTTTGCTTATTTTTTGTAAGTTGAGAGAGAATATGAGTAGTCACCTTTTTACCCATCTTGATGCATTAGAAAGTGAAGCCATTCACATTATGCGTGAGGTTGCAGCAGAATGTGCAAATCCGGTCTTGTTGTTTTCCGGTGGTAAGGATTCTATTGTAATGCTGCGTTTGGCTGAAAAAGCATTTCGTCCCGGGCGTTTTCCGTTTCCGTTGATGCATATTGATACCGAACATAATTTTCCTGAAGTCATCGCATTTCGTGATCGCCGGGCGGAGGAATTGGGTGAGAGGTTGATAGTACGCAGTATGGAAGACTCCATTAAAAAAGGAAAAGTTGTGCTGCGTTCTGAGAATCAGAGCCGTAATGCTTTTCAGTCTGTGACATTGTTGGATGCTATTGCTGAATTTGAGTTTGATGCTTGTATGGGTGGTGCGCGTCGCGATGAAGAGAAAGCGCGTGCCAAAGAGCGAATATTTTCATTTCGTGATGAATTTGGTCAGTGGGACCCAAAAAATCAGCGCCCGGAATTGTGGGATATCTACAATGCTCGCACCCACCCTGGAGAAAACATCCGTGTGTTTCCTATCAGTAATTGGACGGAGTTGGATGTGTGGGAATATATTTCACGTGAAAAACTAGAGGTGCCAGAGATTTATTTTGCTCACAGCCGAGATGTTATTCGGCGGGATGCTGGATTATTGCCTATTTCTCATTTGGTGCAACCAAAAGATGGTGAGCAAATTGAGAAGATTACCGTGCGTTTCCGTACAGTTGGTGATATGAGTTGTACCTGCCCGGTTGAGTCTGATGCAGCCAATATTGAAGACATCATTGCGGAAACTGCCATGACGCGTATTACTGAACGTGGTGCGACACGTATGGATGATCAGACATCAGATGCGTCTATGGAGTTGCGCAAGAAAGAAGGCTATTTCTAGGCAATGATCTTTTCATTTAACTGGCTGGGAATGCGCTGCATTGGGTTAGTTAGAGCAGGCTTATATTTGTTTAATAAATTATTTTAGTATTTTTGTGGTGATACGAATTTCCAAAAGGTTCCAAAATGTCGGCAATTGAGAAAGTTTTATTTGATCAAACTGAGTTACTGCGTTTTATTACTGCCGGTAGTGTAGATGATGGTAAAAGTACTTTAATCGGACGCTTGTTACATGATTCAAAATCAATTTTTGAGGATCAGCTAAGCTCGATAACTAAAACAACACAAAAACGTGGTATGGAAGGCGTTGATTTGTCCTTACTTACAGACGGGTTACAAGCGGAACGGGAACAAGGTATTACCATTGATGTAGCTTACCGTTATTTCGCAACACCCAAACGTAAATTTATTATTGCGGATACGCCGGGGCACGAACAATACACGCGCAACATGGTGACGGGGGCTTCTACTGCCAATTTAGCAATTATATTGATTGATGCTCGTAAGGGTGTGTTAACACAATCTAAGCGCCATTCTTATTTGGCCAGCTTAGTAGGCATACCGCATATTGTCGTGGCTGTTAATAAAATGGATTTAGTGGATTATTCTCAATCAGTATTTGATGATATTTGTAAAAACTTCGCCATTTTTGCTGATGATTTGAATTTACGTAATGTTGAATATATTCCAATGTCAGCGTTGAATGGGGATATGGTGGTTGAGCGTGGTGAT
>JAOULU010000263.1 GCA_029881855.1 Nitrosomonas sp.
ACCATTGGTAGTAAGGTATTGATTACTACATTGGTACTCTGGGCTGTGTTATTTCCAGAACAGGCATTAAACACTTTAAGTATGGTGAATAGCCTATTGTTAAGGGTGTTTAATGCTTATTATGTTTATGTTGTTAGTTTCTTTCTTGTTTTCTGTATTGCTATAGCAATCACACCTTCAACCGGTAAATTAAAACTTGGTAGGATGGATGAAAAGCCAGAGTTTTCTAATTTTTCATGGTTTTCCATGATGTTTAGCGCTGGGATGGGTATTGGTTTAATGGTTTTTTCTACCGCAGAGCCGCTGTGGCATTTTGGCCATAACCCTGAGATTATTAAAGGTGCCGTTCTGCCTTATACGCAGGAGGCTATCCCATCGACTTTTCGCTATGCTTTCTTGCATTATGGGCTGCATCCTTGGGGAATTTATGTGGTTACGGGATTAAGCATGGCTTATTTTGCGCATAGACGACATTTACCCTTGACGATACGCACAACCTTAGCGCCTTTAATTGGCAAGCATCTTAACGGATACATTGGACATATATTAGATATGACAGCAATTGTTGCAACCCTTCTTGGGATTGCGGTAACGATTGGTTATGGTGTCAGTCAATTGGTTGCGGGGTTTAGTGAAATAACGGGTTTTGATGGAACGCAGTCAGCAGATCAAACACTAACAGAAAGCACTCTAATTTTTGCATTATGTGTTGTCATGGTTTTATCAATAATTTCTGCGGCAACAGGCATCTCGCGTGGAATTAAGTACTTAAGTAATTTGAATCTGGGGCTCTCGCTGGTGTTGTTACTGGTGTTTTTAATTTTTGGCCCATTGATTTTTTCGATTAAATTATATGGCAGTGCATTATGGGACTATTTGACAGTACTGCCGGAGATTTCACTAGATGTTTTTGAAATTGATACGGATCTAGGTGACTGGCAAGAAACAGGAACTATATTGTATTGGGCATGGTGGGTTGCTTTTGCGCCTTTTGTCGGGCTTTTTCTGGCTCGAATATCTAAGGGGCGTTCGATTCGTGAATTTGTATTTGGCGCCATGTTGGCACCAGCGGCTATGTGCTTTGTCTGGATGGTGTTGTTAGGCGGTGCGGCGGTTAACTTAGAGTTAACAGGTGTAGCAGATGGACGTATTATTAATGCTTCTTCTTCGGCGCAATTGTTTGAGACATTGAGTATTTTGCTTTCCGGTAGTCTGGCAAAAGCTGTTTCTATTCTATCGGTGGTTCTCATTCTGACGTTCTTGGTGACCTCGGCAGATTCAGGGGTATTGGTTCTTAATACAATTATGTCGGGTGGTAACAGTCACGCAGATTTAAAGCATAAAGTGATTTGGGGCCTGATTTTGACTACGCTAGTTGGTACTTTATTGCTTGTAGGTGGCGGGAGCCTTGAGGCGCTACAAAAGGCCATGATTATTGGTGCACTACCTTTTTCAATGGTTATGGTGTTAATGTGTTTATCGATTGTTAAACAAATTATTCATGACAGAAAGCATGGCGATGAACTAGATTGATTGACAAATGATTACATCACTGGGTAAGGTAGCTTCCCAAATACGAATTAAAACATTACTGGGTAGTAATTGAGAGTTTCGTCTTTAAAATAATTAATAAACGGGAGTTAGAAAATGAAAAGAATGAATTGTGTAATTGCTGGATCTGCATTGTTTGTATTGGTTGGTTGTGGTGCAACTAATGATTACACTCCGCCAGCAGATGCTACGGGTGAAAGTATATTTAGCACGGCTTGTACAGAATGCCACAAACCTTTAAGTGGTAATGTTGCAATGTTGCTGAGCGAGGATATGGCCAATAAGGAATCGATTACCAAAAAGTTTCAGTCTGGCAGTATGAGAATGCCCGCCTTTAAGAATATTAATGGCGAGGCGGCCGATCGTTTAGCAGAATATGTGCTTACGCATAGTGATACTAATAGATAAATCATTAGCATGTCTGGGGAGTATTTATGGCTCCCCAGATTTATTAAACCCCATTGATTTTTTAGATAACCGCGGAATAGTATTTACGTTCTTTGCTTATTCTTAGGTATTTGTCAAAAACCATGCAAATACTGCCAATTAGCAACTTTCCTTTCGTAGTAATAGCAATTTCTTTGTCACCTAATATTAATAATTCCGCCTGTTCATGAACTAAAAGTTCTGTAAGTTCAGTCGCAAAATAATGTTTGAAATCTATAGGGAAAAAAGTCTCAATTGATTCAAAGAAGAGTACGGAATGGCATATGAGCGCATGAATGACTGCGCGTCGAAGTAGATCATCAGCACTTAATTCTATGCCACGCATGATAGGTAATTGGTCGTGTTCTAGTTTGTCATAGTATTTCAGCGGGTCGTAATGGTTTTGGCTTAACGTTGGACCGAGACTTCCGATAGCCGATACGCCTAATGCAATAACGCTGCTATCAGGGTGAACCGAAAAGCCTTGTAAGCCATAATGTAGTCGGCCTTGGCGTTGCGCGGCCACTAGTTGGTCATCCTGTTTAGCAAATAAATTCATGCCGATAGGAATGTAACCTGCGTCAGTTAGCCGCGAAATACCAAGCAGAAGAATCTCGGATTTGATTTCATCTGGTGGAAGTTTATCAATATTGATACTTCGTTGTGGTTTGTATTTCTCAGGTAAATGAAAGTAATTTAACAAGCTGATCTGGTCTGGGTTAGCGGAAATTATTTTTTCTAAAGTGCAGTCAAATGTTTTAATGGTTTGTTTGGGAAGCCCGTAGACGATCTCCATCCGGATGGATTTAAAGCCTTCTTGTTGTGCGGATT
>JAOULU010000026.1 GCA_029881855.1 Nitrosomonas sp.
ATAATTAAGTTTTAGTGTGCAATTTCAGCATCGCAGCCTGGCAGTCACCTTGTGCGAGTAACGGCCATATGGCTAAGCTGCGCTCAATTGCTTCGTCAATTAATGGAACTTCTTCCTTCCTGGGTGGACGCAAGACATAACCCACAACCGCATTTCGATCACCAGGATGTCCGATACCAATACGTAATCGCCAAAAATCCTTGGTGCCAAGATGGGCAGCAATATCTTTGAGGCCATTATGACCACCATGGCCACCGCCTTGTTTTAACTTGGCAACACCAGGGGATAAATCGAGCTCATCATGAACAACAATGATTTCATCAGGTGTAATTTTGTAAAAACGACAGATTGCCGCAACCGATTGGCCGCTACGATTCATATAAGTTTGTGGCTCTAGCAGCCAGAGATCGTTAGTACCCTGACTCACACGTGCGCATAACCCGTGAAACTTTGTTTCTTGCTTGAGCGTAACATTAAGCTGATCTGCTAATTGATCCACCCACAGGAAACCTGCATTATGACGCGTATCTACATACTCACCGCCAGGGTTACCCAAACCGACAATCAACTTCATGAAATTTCAAAAGATTTCATAGCGTTCAACAAATCTATCTGAGCTAAAAAACAAAATCTGCTGGTATTGCGCTAATGCCAGCAGATTTATGTGTTCTTTTATCAATTTAAATTAATACTTCTACTACTTTAAATAGATTTACGTTTCTTCACTAGCTTGCTCATCACCAGCAGGCGCTTCATCACTTGAAGCAGCTTCTTCAGAAAGAACGGCACGTGGAATAACAATGGTTGCAACAGGTAAATCCTCGCCTTTGACCAACATTGGAATTTCTACATTCTTTGGCAATACCAAATCACTCAAATGTAAGGTGTGCCCAGCCGTAAGATCAACTAAATCCACAGAAATAAATTCCGGTAAATCTTTTGGTAAACAAGAAATATCCACCTCAGTTAATACATGGCTCACAATACCACCTGAAGTTTTCACACCCGGTGAGACATCAGCATTAATAAAATGTAATGGAACTTTCATGTGTATTTTCTTGCTCTTATCAACACGCTGAAAATCAACATGCAGTACTTGTCGCTTGAATGGGTGCCATTGCACATCACGTAACAATACAGGCTCTTTTTTCCCCGCCACGTTAATCGTCAGAATAGACGCATGAAATGCTTCCAACGCAAGCTGATGGTACAAATCATTATGAACCAGTTGAATAGACTGCGCTTCATTTTCTCCGCCATAGATGATGCCTGGAACTATTCCAGAACCACGCAGGCGGCGGCTCGCACCTTTCCCCTGCAAAGTGCGCTGTTCTGCGCTTATTTCAATTTTCATTTCTACTTCTCCAAAATTGCAATTTATCCGCGACCAGATAAATTGATTAAAAAAACAATCTCTCTTCTTTTACTCCATAAATAATGAGCTTAAGGAATTCTCATTACTGATTCTTAGCATTGTCTCAGCCAACAAGTTTGCCACACTTAACTGACAAATACGCTCACACACTTGTGCATCTTCTCGTAACGGTATGGTATCGGTCACCACAAGCTTATCCAATGCAGAGTTCTGTATACGCTCGACTGCATTTCCCGATAACACGGCATGGGTAGAGTAAGCCAATACTGCTTTAGCGCCTTCTTCTTTCAATGCATCAGCTGCTTTACACAATGTGTTAGCAGTATCTACCAAATCATCAATAATCACACAAGTACGACCCTTTACTTCACCGATAATATTCATTACCTTAGCTTCATTAGCCTTGGGCCGACGCTTGTCAATAATTGCCAGGTCACACTCCAAACGTTTAGCCATATGTCTGGCACGTACTACTCCACCAACATCAGGTGAAACGACAACGAGATCTTGGTAATCATGCTTCCATACATCACCCAATAAGATTGGCATGCCATAGATATTATCAACCGGAATATCAAAGAAACCTTGAATTTGATCAGAATGTAAATCCATTGTCAGCAATCGGTCTATCCCAACTGTTGTTAACATATTGGCAACAACCTTAGCAGAAATAGGTACCCTGACAGAACGTGGCCTCCTATCCTGGCGCGCATAACCGAAATAAGGAATTGCAGCCGTAATACGTCCAGCAGATGCGCGCTTTAACGCATCAACCATTACCAATATTTCCATTAAGCTATCATTAGTAGGCGTACAAGTTGATTGCAAAACAAAAACATCTTTGCCACGTACATTTTCGAGGATTTCTACATTGACTTCACCATCACTAAAACGTCCAACATTGGCACGTCCAAGTTCAATATTGAGATGCTTTACAGCATCTTGTGCTAACTTAGGATTGGCAGTACCAGTAAAAACCATCAAGCTGTCGTATGACATATTATTTCTTGGCATAATTAATAAGTTGGAAATTCAGGCATAAAGATTACACCTGATAATATGAATGGGTAATTTGTTTACTTCACCCAGTTAGATCGAATCACATACAAAGATATTTTGTAAAAACCCGATTCCTATTGGCAACTAAACTAATTTGGCTGGGGAGGTAGGGATCGAACCTACGTATGCTGGAATCAAAATCCAGTGCCTTACCACTTGGCGACTCCCCAAATTCTTTATTCCATAATTTAACACATCGGATGATCATCCAATCCACGTGCCACAAAACCCTTCATATCAGTCGGTATAGCTTCAAAAGCAGCCCGTGCCGCAAGTTCACTCGAGAACTCAGCAAAAACACAAGCACCCGAACCACTCATCGCCGCTATTGTAGTATTTTCTAGCTGCTTTAGCCACTCTAAACATCTTGCGACTTCCGGATACCCCCGACACACTACCGCCTCTAAATCATTATGTCCTTGCCATATGGAAAAGGGCGGTATTTTGATAGGAATTGTGTTTCGTGTCAATTCTTTACTTGCAAAAACTTCTGCAGTTGACACTTGAACCGGTGGAATTAACACCAAATACCATGCTGCTGGAAGCTCAACAGGCACAAGCTTTTCTCCAATTCCCTCAGCAAAAGCACTGTGCCCGAAAATAAAGACCGGAACATCCGCACCTAATTGCAAACCTAATTCAATTAATTGATTTTTATCCCAATTAATTCCCCACATTTGATTAAGTGCCAGCAATGTTGTTGCCGCATCTGAACTGCCGCCGCCTAGACCACCACCCATAGGAATTAATTTTTGCAAATAAATATCAGCACCCTGCTTTGCACCACTTTTATTTTTTAACAGTTGCGCAGCACGAACACATAAATCCTGCTCCTCTGGAACACCACTAGTTGGTGTATGCAACTTAACCACACCATCAGAGCGCACCTTAAAACCTAATTGGTCAGAAAAATCCAAAAAACGAAAAACAGTTTGTAATAGATGATATCCGTCCTGTCTACGTCCAACAATATGCAAAAATAAATTAAGTTTGGCTGGCGCGGGAAATGTAAACATATTTAACGAAAAAAATTTATTCGGATTCCCAATTATCCACCACCATTCTGATTTTCATCTCTTGATAGTTGAGTTCCAAAACTCTAGGGTATGCAATTTGTTCCGGTTTATTCGGGAAAAACCGACTATAAAAAACATGCCAATTATCTTGTCGGATGGCAACAACACGACCTTCATGGTTAATATCTTTTGCAGCCCTCGTAACCGGAGAATGATTTCCTTGGATCCAATATTGTAGGCCGTTTAATGGCAATCGCCAGCCAAGTATTTCTTCAGTTAAATTCTCCATGTCAGCCGCATGAAAAATTTCTTGTTTAGATGTAATTAAATGCGCGCCATGCTGATCCTGCCAAATCTCTGCCACTGTTTGGCCTACAGGTGAAAATAACAATATCTCGTCATTCGAGTCAGTATGACGCCAGCGAAAATTTCCAGAATAACGTTGTTGTTTATTCTGAATAGATATTCTGCCCAGCAAGTTGAAACTGTTGGCTGCTATATTCTGACTATCTGCGACAGGTTCAGTAAATATTGTCCTAACAGCCGCTTGATGTTGTAATGCCACACAACCTGATACTAACGGCAAAAACAAAAGCATGAATCTCCAGAAAGGATAGAAAGGAGAACGCTTAGCCTGAAAATTACCAGCAAATAAATTTTTCCGCATATTTATTAGCATATACAAGAAACATGCGGTTGACGATAATATTAGTTGCACTTCGCCACTAGGCTCTGCAAAGAAATATTTTTTGTATCATCACAAATTCACAAAATAGCAATTAAGTGTTTTATCGCCTAAAAATCCCATAAACACTCAGACATGAAGGCCTCTATCAGTTTGCTGATAATCAGGCAAAACAATATTTAATTCTAGCGTTTCTTGATTATCATCTTGTTCAAAATTTACTGATATTGCATCTTGCTCCACATTAATATACTTGCGGATAACCTCCAGAAGCTCTTTTTGCAACTGCGGAAGGTAAGAAGGCTGATTGCGAGTTCGCTCATGCGCAACCAGTATTTGCAATCTCTCCTTTGCAATGGATGCACTTTTAGGTCTAGAAGCTCTGAAATAGTCTAGTAGGCTCATTATTTGCCCCCAAAAAACATTTTAAAGAACCCTTTTTTCCCGCCAAGAAAGCGATGCGGTCGTTCCTCACCCAAATAACGTGCCACTACATCTGCATAAGCCTGACCCGCTTCACTTTTTTCATCTAAAATTACCGGCACACCAGCATTTGACGAAGCCAGGACTGATTTTGATTCAGGAATAATGCCTAATAATTCCAAAGATAAAATATCCTGCACATCATCAAGCCCAAGCATTTCCCCTGCCTTAACCCTGTCTGAATCATAGCGGGTCAGCAATAAATATTCCTTAATTGGCTCTTTATTTTGTTCTGCTCTACGTGATTTACTAGACAGCAACCCCAGCATCCGATCAGAATCCCTTACCGAAGAAATTTCAGGGTTGGTAACCACAAAAGCGTCATCAGCGTAATAAAGTGCTAAACTTGCGCCCCTCTCAATGCCAGCAGGTGAATCACAAATAATATATTTGAATTCCTGAGATAGTTCTTCTAAAACTTTACCGACACCCGCCTGAGTTAATGCATCTTTATCACGCGTTTGTGAAGCAGGCAAAATAAAAAGCAAATCACAATTTTTATCACGAATCAACGCCTGGCTAATAGTCGCTTCCCCATTGATAACATTGATAAAATCATACACGACACGGCGCTCACAACCCATAATTAAATCTAGGTTACGCAAACCAACATCAAAATCAATAACAACTGTTTTATGGCCTTTTTTTGCAAGCCCCATGGCAATCGCTGCACTTGTTGTTGTTTTACCAACACCGCCTTTCCCTGATGTCACGACTATAATTCTTGCCAATTTGAGCCTCCTTTGCTAGATAAACTTACGCAATTTCTTGAAAAATTAAAGCATGATCTTGTAAATAGATTTGAACTGGCTTTTTACGTGCCTGTTTATTTAAATCCTCACTAGTTTTGTAGTCTCCTGCGATTGAAATTAGCTCAGCCTGTAAATCATAACAAAAAATACGTGCATCTGTTCTACCTTGTACGCCCGCTAAAGCTCTACCTCGCAGTGTATTATAGACATGTATATTACCTTCAGCCATAATTTCCGCACCAGCACTTACCTGTGACATGACAATTAAGTCCCCAGCAGCATAAATACGTTGTCCCGAACGAACAGGCTGGGTTATCAATGTCGTTGCAGCTGAATAATTCGGCAAAGGTATTGCCGACAAAACAGATTCTTCCGCAACTGATTGTAAAGACTTCTTGGCTGAGTCCTCTAATTGTGTTTTGCTGAGTGATATTTGATTATCATATGTGCGCGTTGCAGTATCAGTCGGAATAAATAGCAAACGCGCTTGTTTATTTTGCTGCTCATTACCACCATGAATACCAATCGGAAACAAGCCTATATTCCGCAACAAATTCACAATGACAGTAATATCAATCTCAAAATCCAGCCTGTTCAGCTCACTTACATCAATGATTAATTGAGCGTTCTTAAAGAAATCAGGGGCCAAACGAATCTTTTCCTGCAAAGATATCTCTATAGCAGTAATATCATGGTTAAACAGCATCAATATAGGCGCAAAAAAAGTGCCGCTCTTGAACTCAAGTACCGGGGTTGTATTGACTGGCTTATTCTGAGGGCTTGTCGGCATGTGCTGATATTATCTGTGATTACATGAATAGATAGTTATTTAAGTAAATACCAAGAACTCCTAAAAATAGTAGCATTACTTAACGCTGGACACTGTACTTGTAGCTTCAGAAGCATCATTATACCCGCCAATTAATTGTGGCACATAAGAAATTCACACAAGAAATAGCGATTAACTCATAATTATGCTTTTGGCACTAATAAATTACCAATTGCAATCTGTACAATCACACTTAGATAGCACCCAAGAAAAAGAAGAAACCCCAAATGGCACAACTACAAAATGAAATACCTTTGCCAATATATATTACAGAATCATAAAGTAATCTGTACTTCTGTAGAAAACAATTTCTGCTTATGCGCACACTTTCACTATTAATAACAAGTTTATTACTTGCGATACCATGCGCACTGGCAGTTCTTCTATTTATGATTATTGAAGTAGAGCCACTTGTTGTACGCCCAATAACCCTAGCACCTGAGCATATTGAGCGGGCAAAGAAGATTCTTGACACACATCGAAACCAAACAAACACGCGCTTGCTATCCCGAATCGATGTGCTATCCGAAGATTTAGATATTGCCGCCAATTATTTGGCAAGACATTTTGGCAAAGGAAGTGCACAAGTTAATTTTTCTAATCAACAAGCTAGAATCCATTTAAGTTTTCCTTTGCCAACCGACCTGATAAACGGTCATATAAATTTTTTGGCTACCGTAGTACAAGCTGACAATCTACCGCAAATTCATTCCGTTCAAATTGGAAATCTGTCTCTACCAAATTTTATTACCAACACACTGGTTTCCCAAGGTATTCAACAGTTACAAAACAACCCCGAATACCGAGAAGGCCTTAATTCCATTAAGTATATTATCATTTCTAAGCATGAAGTCAGTGTGTTATACCGCTGGGAAGGCGACCCTCCACAAGTTGCGATGGGAATTTCAATGTTAAACGAGCAGGAACAAGCACGATTATTTCGATACCAAACATTACTGACTCAAAAAACCCAGCTCAATAATATCAAAACCACTTCA
Source organism: Nitrosomonas sp. (assembly GCA_029881855.1). Taxonomy (GTDB): domain Bacteria; phylum Pseudomonadota; class Gammaproteobacteria; order Burkholderiales; family Nitrosomonadaceae; genus Nitrosomonas. The sequence goes on from JAOULU010000026.1 coordinate 7,198, forward strand.
CTGGCAACATTACTACCGCCCATAATGCAATTAGCCGCAGAACAGTCCATTAATGGCAATGCACAAGCAGAAAATCAGGCAGCCATTCTGGTAGTAACATTGCATGTATTGGGCGTACCCATGAAATCATTAGTGCCAGAAGCTGCCGAGTGGCCTCATCCGATTAGTCAGGTGGTAACCATCGACAAACGACCTGATTTTGCAAAACATTTTATGGTATCAGCGGCTATTACTGCCTATGCAGACACTGCTTTATCTGACGCTATTGGCTTATATAAGGAAACTGAAGACTCCCGCTCTGGTACTGGCTTCTCATTTAATGACATAGCTGCTGACCGTGCAGGCACAAGATTTGGCAAGCGCGCTGTGATGAATCAGACCTCAGCACGTCAATTACAAGAATTGGTTGCCGCAGGATTGAGTGATGCAGACTTAATGCCTCCTTGGTTGGATCTACCAGAATCGATGCCAGAGGCTGAATTTAAGCAGCGTTTTGGCAACATAGATGCACCCGCTTATCAACAAATGATGGAAGAAATAGAGAGTCGAGTCTCGGCTTTGTCTGTATTGAATTAAGGCATAAAACGCTTAATGGTATCCAGCAGAACCTCGTTATCAGGATTTTCTTTGAGTGCAGACTGCCATATATTTTTAGCATCTTGTTTAGCGCCTTGCACCCAAAGCACCTCTCCTAAATGGGCTGCAATTTCCGGATCAGGCTTAGCCGCAAATGCAAGATTTAAGTAATTCAAGCCACTCATTAAATTACCCATACGGTAATACACCCAACCCAGGCTATCCATAATATAAGGGTCATCCGGTGAAAGCTCTACAGCACGCCGAATCAATTTTAAAGCTTCCGGTAACTTAACACCGCGTTCTGCCAAGCTATAGCCCAGCGCATTATACGCATGCGCATTATCCGGCCTAATTTCTATTAATTTACGTAAATCTTGCTCAACAATCTCATACTTGCCAAGCTTATCCGCCGCCAACGCGCGATCATAAAGCAACTCGGGATAATCGGGTATTTTACTCAAACCATTATCAAGAATATCAAATACTTCCTGATGCACACCTGTTCGCCGCACAATTTGCGCTTCCGCCAAAATTAAATGCGCAGCTTGTTGATCATTTGCCGCTGGTAAATGGTTTAGATGCTGGCGTGCCTCGCCTAAATAACCCTCTAATGCTAACAAATCAGCATATCGAATTTGCGCAGGCAAATGACGCCCTCCACTTGTAACTAAACGATAGGTCGCCATCGCTTTATCGGTTTGTTTTGTTTCTTCATAAACCTGTGCCAGTTGGAAACGCACTGCATTAGGGTCTTTATAATCCAGTTCTAGCGCTCTTTTGAAACTTGCCTCTGTCACATCAAAATCACGTAATTCTGTAGACAAGATACCAACTGCCAACATAATTTCAGCATTATCTGGGTTTTTTTCTAATAAAAACTGCAATTCTTTACGTGCGGCATCAGCATGTCCTTGTGCAATTAACACCCTAGCATATGCAGTACGCACTTCATTTGCCGCTGAGTATTTCTTCAAATACTGTTTGTAAAACTCAGCCGCTTCTTGGTTTGAGTCCCGCTGTAATATGCGTCCCTTTTGTACTGCCGCCATCTCCCATTTAGGGCGTAGAGAAAGCGCTTTGTGCATTTCTTCAAACGCCAGGGAATAATCAGTTGCAAACCATGCCGCCTGAGAAATTGCAAAATGTGCCTCAGGTAAATTCTGATAGGGTTGTGATAGATGTTGTATTAACTGCAATATCTCCACTTTGTCTGGATGCCGTGACAGTAATTGATTCAATTGCAAAAAAGCCTGACCCGTTGTGTCTTTTTCTGCTGCCAGCAATGTTTCCAGATGAGGGCGTGCTGCACTCAACTTACCGAGATTAACTAACAATGCAGCGAGCGTTTGATGCGCATCGCTTGAATCGGGATCAAGCTCTACCCACATCTTTGCCGCACGTTCTGCTGCAAAAGGATGACGTGCATGTAAAGCAATTTCACTCGCCCGCCTAGCGATACGAGGATCACGAGTATCCTTTGTCAATTTCAGGTAACGACCCACAGCAATATCCATATTACCGCGCTGTAACGCCGTCTCACCCAATAAAAAATCGAATAAGATCGGCGCAGTCAATTCCTGTTTTGGCAAATTTGCCTGGCTTGCCTCAATTTGTTCGGTTGATTTTTCCGCCCCTTGTTTAGTAGGAATCTGCGCACAAGCAACAAGTCCAAGCGATAACAACAAGCCAAGAATTTTAAAGTTCATGAAAAATCCAATTGGTATCAAATATAAGATAAATAAAAGAAAAACAGTAGTAACTTCCCTTCATTAACAAACACATTTTACTTTTTTACTGATGGTTAAGTGAACAATTTATCGAAAAATTAAAATTATACGCAAAAGAAACACAATGATTTTAGACAAGTAAACCATGAAAACGTCATTTTTTCATGAAAATTCACATAATTTATCTTATGAAACCAATACCGCATCAAGCAAGAGAAACAAAACAAACGCTACATAACTGTAACTTGAAGCAAAATATTCAGTATACAAATTAATGCCCATCTTTATCTTGCTTGTTAGCGCTAATTACTTGAATATCTGACAAGTTCCCTGTCACATCTAAATAGTTTTCACTGCGTTTAAGGGCTCTGATAACAGCGACTTGCCAAAGTTGAATTTGTTCTCAGTAGCGCTGTTAATAAATGACTATTAGTATAAACAATAACCTGCCCCATATCTCAAAACCTGTGAAGCTTTGCGTATAAAAAGAGTTTAATTTGTAATCGTAACTGCGTTTAAGGCACATTCAGACAACAAGTACAACAAAACATTAATTTGTGTGGATCATAGAAATAAATTGTCGCTTCTATTATTCCGCTTGTCTTTTTAGCAAAAATCTGTCGACAATAGCCATACTGGGCTCTGGTATTGATTCCTGGGTTCCGATTATGAATTGATTTTTCTGTCATTTAAAATGGTTTCACGACTTAATCTCCTGCAATGCGGGTAGCAATGTCTACCAGCTTATTATCCTGATTATGTAATAATAGTTTTTATCCTCAAACTTTGATTCATAACCTAATCACTTTATTACGCGGTAATATACCCAGCAACAAACAAACCAATAATCATTCGTTTGAAAAATTTCACCACAAAATTATTTATTGCATTCTTACTAGGTACAACTACGGTGCTTGGTTTTGCACCTTTTCATCTGTTTTTTTTACCTGTGATGACGTTAGCATTGTTGTTTCGGTTTTGGTATCAAAGTACTACGGCTAAACAAACTGCGTTACTAGGGTTTTCATTCGGCATGGGGTTATTTCTCGCCGGTATATCTTGGGTTTATGTCAGCATGCATGAATTTGGCAACCTGCCGATGCCGCTCGCAGCAACTGCCGTGGTTTTGTTATGTGCCTATTTGGCGGTATATCCGGCGATAAATGGTTGGGTGATTGGCAAATTACACCAATCTCACATCGGCTCACCTTTTACCTGGATGATGACGGCTACTGCGTTGTGGGTTTTGTTTGAATGGCTACGCGGCAGTCTGATCACTGGGTTTCCCTGGCTGGTGATGGGTTACACCCAAGTGCCGACCAGCCCACTGGTTGGATTTGCGCCGGTAATGGGTGTTTATGGCGTATCATTGCTGGTGGTGCTCAGTGCGGCCTTGTTATTTTTGTGTTTTGAGAACGGCATCAAACGTTGGCGCTACGGATTAGTACTCAGTATGATTTGGTTGAGCGGTTTTGGTTTACAACAAATCAATTGGATCAAGCCTATTGGTGAGCCGATAAGTGTTAGCTTGTTGCAAGGTAATATTTCACAAGATTTAAAATGGCGCGAAGATTACGCTGTTAAAACCATGCAGACTTATGCCGATCTTGTGTTGGAAAGCAAGGCACGCTTGGTTGTCACACCTGAAATTTCTCTACCGCTTTTTAGTCATTTCGTCCCAAGAGATTACCTCGATCATCTT
>JAOULU010000027.1 GCA_029881855.1 Nitrosomonas sp.
TTGAGTCACCGGAAAAGAAATCGTAAAGTACTAAGCCCACTTTTAATTGCAATCTATTATTGCGGCTATGTGTGAACACGGGGATTCCGAAACGTAGCGGCCATACGAGATGAGGAGCTACCCGTAGTAATATTTGGCGTTCTTTGAGTGATTTTCTAATTAGCTTAAAGTCGTAAGTTTCCAGGTAGCGCAATCCACCATGAATTAATTTGCTTGAAGCCGAGGAGGTTGCATTTCCCCAGTCTCCTTGTTCAACAATTGCCACTTTGAGACCACGCAAAGTGGCATCATAAGCTGTCCAGGCACCGTATATGCCGCCACCACAAACCAGGAGATCAAATTGCTGATTTTGCAGTAATGAAAAATCTCTTTTCATAGATTACGCATCATCAGCGCTTTGTGTGGATAATCACTGATTAAGATATCAACGTCCAGCTGAAGTGCTTTGTTTATTTCTTCATCACTATTGCAAGTATAAACAGCGATACATTTATTATGATCGCGTAGCAGGTCAACTATAGCTTGGTTCAATGTTTCAATGGGTAGGCAAAGCCCGTGTAGAAAAGGCTTTGCAGTCAAAATTTGCTGTGCTTCGATTATGCTTTGCTTTGTCTCAAGATTGTAAATTAGTGGAAATTTTGGGCTGCAATGATGTGCATACACAAGACTGTCAAGATTAAATGAAGAAACGAAAATATGTTGACCGTGATTTTGGCCAATCATATTAAGTGTTTGTTGAATTTTTATTTTATGGCGGGAAACAGGTTCCCAATCTCGGTTCTTAACTTCTATGAGTAGCTGGCAGCGTGAGCGATAGGCAGCAAGAAAGGCTTCTAAAGTCATGAAGCCCGAATTCCCAGATTGCGGGAAACGGAGTGATTTTAATTCATGATAATTAAAATCATCAACACGTTTATTGGCAAACCCAAGCTTGTTAAGGAAGCGATCGTGCCACAGCACAATTACTTCATCACGACTCAGCTGAGCATCTGTTTCAATCCCGTCAATGGTGTATGTCAATGCCTTGTCAAAGGCCTCTTGCGTATTTTCCATGGCCTCTGTATTAGCGCCACGATGTGCAAATACCAAACAGTCTTTAGAACGAGGGTTGGTTGTTGACATACACTTTCATCCGGAATTCCTGTGCTAGTGTTATTCAGATGTTACGGCTTTAAGTAATGCGGTAATTTCCTCATTTTTAGAAATATCTAGGGCTGTTTTGTCGCTCTTACTCTTTATGTTTGCATTGGCATGCTTTGACAGTAATGTTTCTACTGTATCTATATGACCATGTAGCGCAGCCCACATTAGCGGCGTAATGCCATCCTCATTTTGCAAATCAATGTTGGCACCTTTGTCTAATAATAATGCAACAGTCTGTGTATGTCCGTTTTGTGCAGATAGAATTAGTGGGGTAAAGCCATTCTTAGCTTTATGGTCAATACTGGCGCCATTTTCAATCAGTGTTTCAACAACTTCCGTGTAACCTAGTAAAGCTGCTAGTGTGAGCGGTGTTGCCTCATTTTTGTCTTTTGAGTCAATTTTAGCGCCCTTGGACAATAATGCATTAACGGTATCGACATGTCCATTCTGGGCAGCGATAGAAAGTACAGTTGTTTCATCAGCGGCGATCAAATCAAGTGGTGCATTTTTAGCTAACAGCATCTCAACTATGGCGGTATGCCCGTTACGTGCAGCCATATACAGTGCAGTTGTATTGTCTGAGGCTTGTGTATCAATCTGTGCATTTTTTGCCAATAATTTTTCTACAATGCCTGTTCTGCCTTCTAATGCCGCAATCATTAAAGCGGTAACATTTTGTTTGGTTTGTAAATTGACATTGGTGCCTTTGGACAGTAATGCTTCAGCAATATCCTCATGCCCACCCTGGGCCGCTAACATGAGTGGGCTGATGCCATCTACAGTTTGGATGTTTAAATCGGCACCTTTAGCCAATAGCGTATTTACCACTGAGGTATGTCCGTGTTTTGCAGCGAGAGTCAGCGCAGTTGCTTCTCCAGCATTTTTTATATTAGGGTCAGCATCATTTTCCAGTAATATATTGACGATATCTGTATGGCCATATTGGGAAGCGACAATCAATGGTGTAAACCCCATTTCATTTTGTAAATTAGGATTAGCGCTTTTAGCTAATAATTCTTTAATGGTGTCCGTTTTACCAGAAAATGCTGCTTTCAGTAATTCGGTTTGGTCATCTGCAAAACTACTAGTAGCCTGAGTGAGAAAAATTGCTGATACACTGGTAAATAATAAAAATGTACGCGTACAATCGACTAATTTTTTTATATAATTCATTTATTGAACCTTATCTGGCATTCTTGTTATCTAATTTTTAGAACAAATTTTCTTTCTGGTTGTTTTGCAGGCCCATCAAAAAAATTGCCCCAAAACAAAACGCGTATTTTAACCTAGAAACACTGAATATTCGCTTTAATTACTTGATGGTAAGTATTAAGTCCCATATTTATTGAACATAAAACTCAGGCAATAGGGTAAGGATAGGCATGAATGATTGGATTATTCCTGATTGGCCAGCGCCTGAAAATGTGAAGGCATTGTTTACAACACGCAACGGTGGTGTGAGTCGTGGTATTAATGGGGTCTATGCTTCCTTGAATTTAGGCGCTCATGTGAATGATGATTTAACAGATGTCAAACATAATCGGGCTGTGTTAGGTGATTACCTGCCACAAGCGCCGAAATGGTTAAAGCAAGTTCATGGCACCTCGTCTGTCTGGATTGAGCATGCAACAGCATCGCCAGAAAGTGACGCGGCATTGAGTCGTCGGCAAGAATCGGTTTGTGTCGTGATGGTTGCCGATTGTCTGCCAATATTTTTATGTGATACAGCAGGAACAACAGTAGGTGTTGTTCATGCGGGTTGGCGTGGATTGGCAGGAGGTATCATTGAGCAATCTGTGGCTGAAATGCGTATGGGTGACATGGAGCTTATGGCATGGTTGGGCCCCGCCATTGGTCCGCATCACTTTGAGGTTGGTGAAGAGGTCTTTGAAGCTTTTGTCAGTCATAGTGAACAAGCTAGAAAGGCTTTTATACCAAAGAGTAGGGATGTTGGCCATGAAAAAAAATGGCTGGCTGATATTTTTACTTTAGCGCGTCAACGCTTAAATGCTATGGGTATAAACAAAGTGTATGGTGGAGATATTTGTACTTTTAGTGATCCTGCACGTTTTTTTTCGTATCGTCGTGATGGTGAAACTGGGCGTATGGCTGCATTAATATGGCTTGAGAAGTCGTAACCATATTAACTTATTATTTTGTTGTTTGAACAAGCGTATAATCCCGCCTTTCTGTTTTAAAAATTTTTATGTCAACGCTTTCTTGGATTATTCTTGCTAGCCTGCTTGGTGGTGTCTTAAGCTTGTTGGTTGCCGCTATTCTGACGATCAATACACGTGCATCGTGGCTTTCTATGCTGGTTTCTTATGCGATTGGCGCTTTATTAGGCGCTGCATTTCTGAATACCTTGCCAGAAGCGTTCGAGCTTTCTGAAAACCCGATACAAGTCACGAGCATTGTATTGGTGGGTATTTTGCTGTTTTTCATTCTGGAGAAGCTGGTATTGTGGCGGCATTGTCATCTAGAAGATTGTGAAGTGCACGACCCAACCCATGCCTTGACCGCAGTACAAGACCATGAGCATGATGATGGCCGCAGCGGGATGATGATTGTTGTGGGGGATACCTTTCATAATTTTGTAGATGGTATTTTAATCGCCGCCGCTTTTATGGTGGATGTACAGCTTGGTATCGTCACATCCATTGCCATTATTGCGCATGAAATTCCTCAAGAAGCAGGCGACTTTGTAATCCTTCTCAATTCAGGCTATACACGCCGTATGGCGTTCCTGATGAATCTGTTATCTAGCTTTGCTACGTTGGTTGGTGGAGTGCTAGCCTATTTTATGTTGCACAAAATGGATTTCTTAATTTTGCCATTATTAGGTCTGGCCTCAGCGAGCATGATTTACGTCGCCATGTCAGATTTAATCCCCGGCCTACATAAACGCCCTGAGATCAAGGCAACAATTCAGCAAGTTGCGCTGATTATGTTTGGAATTGGTACTATTTGGTTAGTGGGTGATGTTTTTTCACATGGACATTAGTATTTTATTCTGATCATACCTTGTTGAATGAAAGATAAAATTTCAAAAAGCTTGATAAATATCATAGTTGTTATACTTGAATTTTGGCATTATTGTACCGAAGGGTCTGGTAATTGCATTTTAAGTGATTATATAAGCATGAAGTAGGTTTATTGTTTGTTGTGGTTGCAACGCCAACTCCAGTTCTTAGTTCGTGATCTGATCCTTCTATTTATTTTTTAATGATACATATTAGGAGGTTTTATTATGAAGATTCGAATTTTGTTATTTACCTGGGTGCTTGCATTCGCAATGATTTCACCGACATTGGCGCAGAAGTCTACGGATTTCGATCGTTCCGGCTTATATTTTGGCGCGGGAGGGATGTTTGCTGTTGAGACATTTAATAATACGGGTGGACTTAATTTTGACAGTTCACCAGGATACAATTTTCGTCTAGGGTATCGTTTTCACCCTAACATTGCGGTGGAAGCCATGTCAGAGCGAGCAGTTGGTTTCGATCTTAAAGGGCTCGGCGGGGAAATTAGTACCTGGACGACTACCCTCAACGGAAAGTTTTTTGCGCTAACGGGGCAGTTCCAACCCTACGGACTTTTGGGGATAGGCGCCATGCAACTTAAGGATAAAACTCCTGGTCCCTCACTAAATGACTTCGGCTTTGCCCTACGATACGGTGGCGGCATAGATACCTATATCACCGAAAATTTGGTGTTCAATATGGAAGTTTCTTATGTTCACCCTCAGGGGAATGTTGATGATATTAATTATGTCGCCTTAGGTGGTGGTATCCAGCTTAGGTTCTAGATTTTAACTTTTGTCTTTAAAACTGGGGTTTGGTTGCGTGAATTATGGGTAATGTTAATACGTAAAGTGGTATGTATTATCTTACTTAAATTCAGCGCCTCCGAACCCCTTAGAGACACGGTAATATACTCGACGTACAGGCCTACCATGACGTTCAATCACGCGATATTCAATCGCGCCGGGTTGGATAAGCATTTGTTTGATCTCATATCCTTTGCGGATTTGGTCGAGACTAATGGGTTTCATGCCGATTTGAATAATGGGGCGATTTGTAGGTGACTGGGATGGAAACCAGTAGTCATACATAGCACCGCTGTCACCAAACATATTGCGTGAACGGATATCAAGGTTGACATATTTCTGTTTGTAGAAATATAGAGCACTGGCTACAGACCATTTGCTCATACCGACGATAATGGGCTCCTGACCCGTTTGATGTCTGACACCTTGTGCTATTTGTTCGATTTCATGTGTTGTTTCGCGCCAGAAATAGTGTTCGGTATATAGATTGTAGGGAATGCCCGGTATACCAAGCACAACATAATGCAGTACAAAGGCATAACAAAAAATACAGATTATGATGGTTGGCTGCCAAGCAGCCTGTAGGTGTTTGGTCATGGTGCTGACGGGGTGCTGACTGATCATCCAGGCGATAGTTGGTAAAACAGCGAGCCAAACGGGTGCTGTCCAGTGGAATTTGGGAAGGTCAAATGTGCTGAGCGTAAAAAAGATAAGTAATGGCACGCCAGTAAAAACTTGTACAAATTGGCGGCGTCTGTGCTGGAATTCATCTTCGTCTTGTGATTTACCTGAAAATAGGGCATATGCAGCGGCAAGGAAACCAACAGGTGTCAGTAATATTGTTATATAAAGCATTTGATTATGCACAGCGAAATCATAGCCGTCTGACAATAAGCGTGTTGATTGGAAAGCAAATGACGCCCAATCGTTTTGAGCATTCCATATAATAACTGGTGAAAATAAAACCAATGCTAGTATTGCAGCCAGATAGGGGTGAGGACGCTTCATCCAACGGCGTGCAGTCGGGTCGATAATGACAAATACCAATGCGGCGATACCGAGTAAGCCGAGTGTATATTTTGACAATAGCCCCAAGCCAAATGCAATACCCATGCCTAGCCAGGCAGTATTGCGACCTGCCACTAGCGCACGTTCCATATAATATAGTGTGGCTGCCCAGGCTGCGATAAGCGGTGCATCAGGGGTCATCAATATGCCGGAAGCAAAACCGAGCGGTAAAATGGCGAGTAGTAGTACAGCACGCATGGCGCTAGATTTGTCATATAGATTTTGTGTGAGCGCATACAGATAACCCATGGTTATCAGGCCGCACAGTAGCGCACCAATGCGAACGCCAAATTCATTGTGTCCCAGAATTGATGTACCTAACCAGATTAACCAAGCGACCATGGGTGGGTGATCATAAAAACTTAGGTCCATGTGTTGGGCGTATTGCCAGTAATAGGCCTCATCTGGAATGAGTTGTGCGAGACCAAAGTAGACGAAGCGCAATAGCAGGACAAATATCACAACGCCAATGGCAGCAACACGCCAGCGTATGTTTAGCGATGGGCGGTTATTTTCACTTGGAAAAACATAAAAAGCTGATCCCAGGTAGTTGACAGCCGCTGTAGCAAAGATTGCTGGAAAAATGGCCAATGGGGGCGGGATATGGCAGACATAAACAAGTAACGCCAGTATGCCGCCACGTAGTAATAATGCAAATGCTGCCACGGTTAAGAAACGGCCAAATTGGTGCCACTGTAGATAACCGGCATGATGTTCACGGAATGCCCATTTTGAATTAAGTGTGTAGTTAACAGTTGCCGCAACAAAAAAACTCATAAAGTGAGCCAGCGCCAGCCCGGCATTCTGATTAATCATCCACTGAAAAACAAGTGCATCAATCAATACACCAAACAATCCAACTAAAGTAAAACGACCCGCTGTATTCAGCGAAACTGCGCCGCCAGCTAATGCTATGAGTCGTTGGACGTAAGCTTGTTGGTGAGCAAATGAAAGCTTAGATGTCCCGTGGGTACGATCATGAAAACAGATGGGTATTTCTGTAACGCGAAGTTTGCCTTGATTGGCCATCAATAGTTCAAGCAGGATTTTGTAGCCATGGGCATGATTGGAAATCGTCTTTCCCAGTTCACGGCGAAAGGCAAAATAGCCGGATGTGGCATCATTAACATCACAGAGTGGGCGTGCTAACCAGCCACCAACACGGGAAAGTATTTGTCGATGTAGCGGCCAGTTTTTGGTGCTGCCTCCAGCGATATATCGGCTGCCAACGGCAACATCATATTGACCATTGATGACGGGCGTGACAATAGCAGATAATTGCTCTGTTGGATGGCTTAGATCGGCATCCATGACAACGATAACATTACTTTTTGCTGCTGTTGCTCCAGCTAAAATTGATGCGGTTAAATCTGGTTTGTCTTGTCTTTCAATGAGATGTACATATGTATTGTCTGGCCACTCCCGTATTTTCTCAGTTGTGCCATCACTTGAGCCGTCATCGACAAAAATAACTTCGAAGCTACCGGGTGTGAGTTTGAGTGCAAATAGGCGGGTTAAGAGTAAATCAATGTTTTCAGATTCGTTCAGTGTGGGCACTACTACGGAAAACTGAATCATGTAGGAACACAGATCTTAATTCGAGGCTTTTGTATTGGCGGCATAGTTATTGTTTTTGTTGTCTCTGGTACTTGTTTACTGCGTTATTATGGTCTGTCAAGTTGGTGGAAAATTTAGATTGACCATTTCCTTTGGCGACAAAGTATATGGCTTCCGTCTCAGCCGGATTAAGTGCTGCTTGAATGGAAGCTAATCCCGGCATAGCAATCGGTGTGGGTGGCAAACCTGCGCGGGTATAGGTATTGTAGGCCTGGTCTGTTTGCAAGTCTTTTTTGCGCAAATTGCCATCAAACTTGTCTCCCATACCATAAATAATTGTTGGGTCTGTTTGCAGGCGCATACCAATGCGTAACCGATTGATAAAAACACCTGCTATTTCGGTGCGATCACTTTCCAAGCCTGTTTCTTTTTCAATAATAGAAGCAAGAATTAAAGCTTCATAGGGTGTGTCCAGCGGTAATGATTCTTGTCGTGTGGACCATGTTGTTTGTAAATGATTTTTCATGGTTTGGTAGGCACGTCGCAGGATTTCTATGTCACTGTCACCTTTTACAAAATAATAAGTGTCCGGAAAAAATAATCCCTCGGTGCTTGACTCATCGGCATTAATTAATTGCAAGATTTCTTGGTCACTGAGTTCAGCGGTTTCGTTTTTAATTATTGGATGTTCATTCAATACTGTTCTGATCTGAGAAAATGTCCAGCCTTCAAGAAACTTAATTTCATTTTGTTTAACGTCACCTTTTACAAGGTATTCTAATAAAGTGGTTTGTGTGAGATTTTCAGTCAGAGTATAGTCGCCTGCTTTGATTGTCGACTGATTACCTTGATAACGTGATAATAATTCAAATGTCCATGCGTGGGTCAAAATACCGAGATCTGAGAGTTGACGGCTGATTTTCTTTAGGGAGCTGCCTGGCTCTATAGTAAATTCGTAGGGTGTAGTTGGGAGATTAATACGTGAATGGACATGTAGATATAGCCACCCAATAAACAAGGTGACTGAAAGAATAACAATAAAAATTAGGCGTGTTAGCGTACGCATGCGCCAGGGATTAAGTCGTTACATTTTACGAAAGACAAGTGTTCCATTTGTTCCCCCAAAACCAAAAGAATTTGATAAGGCTGCGCCAATACTCATGTCTCTTGCTGTGTTAGGGATATAGTCAAGATCGCATTGCGGATCTGGATCAATAAGATTAATAGTGGGCGGTGCTATTTGGTGATAGATGGCTAACGCTGAGAAAATTGCTTCCACACCACCAGCAGCACCAAGCAGATGTCCTGTCATTGATTTTGTAGAGCCAACGGCCAGTTTGTTGGCGTGATCACCAAAGCATCGTTTGACAGCAATTGTTTCAGCAATGTCACCCAGAGGTGTTGAGGTGCCATGTGCATTAACATAGCTGATTTCAGTTGGGTCAGTTTGGGCATTTTTAAGTGCATTGGTCATACAGCGGGCTGCACCTTCGCCATCTTCACTGGGGGCTGTCATATGATAGGCATCTGCACTCATGCCAAACCCAGCAAGCTCTGCATAAATTTTAGCGCCACGACGTTTAGCATGTTCCATTTCTTCTAATACCAGTACGCCAGCACCTTCACCCAGTACAAAACCATCACGGTTTATGTCCCATGGTCGACTGGCAGTAGCGGGATCATCATTACTCACAGACAATGCTTTTGCGGAAGCAAATCCGCCAATAGCAAGCGGTGTGACACATGATTCCGCGCCCCCTGAGACCATGATGTCTGCATCACCATATTCGATCATTCGTGCAGAGTTTCCAATACTGTGTGTGGCAGTGGTGCAGGCGGTAACAATGGAGATATTAGGTCCTTTGTATCCATACATAATGGACAAATTGCCCGCGATCATGTTGATAATTGTACTAGGAATGAAGAATGGTGAAATTTTACGCGGACCGCCCTTATGATAGGCGGCGTCCGTATTTTCAATCATTGGCAGGCCACCAATACCTGATCCGATATTAATGCCAATGCGTTCTGGTTCAAGATTGTCCGCACTGTCTATGCCAGCATCCTTGATAGCCTGTATTCCTGCTGCCATGCCATAGTGGATAAAAATATCCATACGACGCGCTTCTTTTACAGAAAGGTATTGTGTGATATCAAAATCCTTTACCTCTCCTGCAATTTGCGAGGTGAAATCCGAGGCATCAAAACGAGTGATGCGTGTAATACCGGATTTCCCTGCAACTATATTTTCCCATGCACTTGATACAGTACTTCCAACAGGTGAGACAATGCCTAACCCGGTAATTACAACCCTACGTTTGGACAAAATAACTCCGCTTACAGATACTTAAAAAAACAAGAAAATTAGCTTGCGTTTCCATTGACGTAGTCAATAGCTTCTTGGACAGTGTTTATTTTTTCTGCTTGTTCATCAGGAATTTCACATTCAAATTCTTCTTCCAATGCCATAACTAACTCTACTGTATCCAGTGAGTCTGCACCCAGATCATTGACAAATGATGACTCATTTTTGACTTCTGCTTCATTAACACCAAGTTGCTCAGCTACGATCTTTTTAATACGCTGCTCTATATTTTCCATCTAGATATTTCCTTCCCGAGTAAGAAAAATGCTGCTATTTTAACAAATTTTCAACGTCAGCAAAACCGAAATACAATTGAAAATTACGAATATTTTTGTGAAACTATGGATTAACTCATTATTTGATGCTTAAGATAAAAAGTTTATGTGCTATTAATCTCTTGTTATGAATTAACTGTTTGTTCCTGATCTATTAGTCCATATACATTCCACCGTTAACATGTAATGTTGTGCCAGTAATATACCCTGCTGCAGATGATGCGAGAAATGCAACGGCATCTGCGACCTCTTCAGACCGCCCCAATCTTGCTAGAGGTACATGTTGAATTAGGTTTTGCTGATGCTCGTCACTGAGTGCGCGAGTCATGTCTGTGTCAATAAAGCCGGGCGCAATACAGTTAACTGTGATGTTTCGGCTGCCGACTTCACGTGCTAATGATTTACTAAAACCAAATACGCCAGCTTTTGCTGCAGCATAATTTGCTTGTCCTGAGTTACCGATTGAGCCGACAACAGAAGAAATATTAATAATACGTCCGGATCGAGCCTTCATCATGGGTCGGAGTACGGCACGACTTAAACGAAACACTGATTTTAGATCAGTTTCAATAATGTCGTCCCATTCTTCATCTTTCATACGTACCAGCAGATTATCACGAGTAATCCCAGCATTATTAACCAGAATCTCAATCTCGCCAAATTTCTCTCGTATTTTTTGAATGGTGCTGTTAATTTGTTCAGCATTATTTACATTTAATGCCGCGCCCATTCCTTTGATACCTGCTTTATCCAGATATTGGTCTATTACATTGGCGCCAGTTTGCGTTGTAGCAGTGCCAATTACTATAGCACCATGTTGACCTAGTTTAAGCGCTATGGCTTTACCTATGCCG
>JAOULU010000264.1 GCA_029881855.1 Nitrosomonas sp.
ATCAGTGAGCTGATTAAAAATAGGATTGAAGGACTTGCTGATACAGCAGAAGTTCGAACACAAGGGACCATTGTGTCAGTAACAGACGGAATTGTGCGGATACATGGCCTGTCAGATGTAATGCAAGGTGAAATGCTGGAGTTTCCAGGGAATACATTCGGTCTAGCGCTCAATTTAGAGCGTGATTCTGTTGGTGCGGTTGTTATGGGTGCGTATGAACATATCTCTGAAGGGGATACGGTTAAATGTACCGGTAGAATTCTAGAAGTGCCTGTTGGAGAGGGCTTACTAGGGCGTGTAGTGAATTCACTAGGTCAAGCCATTGATGGGAAAGGACCGATTACATCTGATCAATCTGAGCCTATTGAGAAAATTGCTCCTGGTGTTATCTGGCGTAAATCAGTGGATCAGCCAGTGCAAACAGGCCTGAAATCAGTCGATTCTATGGTCCCGATAGGACGTGGACAGCGTGAACTGATTATTGGTGATCGTCAAACGGGTAAAACGGCTGTTGCAATTGATGCCATCATCAATCAAAAAGGCCAGGACATGATTTGCATTTATGTTGCCATTGGACAGAAAGCATCATCAATTGCCAATGTTGTACGTAAATTGGAAGAGCATGGTGCAATGGAATATACTATCGTGGTCGCTGCAACAGCATCAGAATCTGCGGCACTGCAATTTATTGCACCTTATTCTGGTTGTACCATGGGTGAGTACTTCCGTGATAAAGGCCAAGATGCACTAATCGTTTATGACGATCTTACTAAACAAGCTTGGGCATATCGACAAGTTTCATTATTGCTAAGGCGTCCACCTGGGCGTGAAGCCTACCCTGGCGATGTATTCTACTTGCACTCGCGCTTACTTGAAAGAGCTGCGAGGGTGAGTGAAGAATATGTAGAGAAAGCAACTAATGGTGCTGTCAAAGGTAAAACAGGTTCATTAACTGCATTGCCGATTATTGAAACTCAGGCAGGTGATGTGACAGCATTTGTGCCTACTAATGTAATTTCTATTACAGATGGTCAGATCTTTCTTGAAACTGATTTATTCAATGCCGGTATACGTCCAGCGATTAATGCGGGTGTCTCTGTGTCGCGAGTTGGTGGTGCAGCACAAACTAAAGTTATTAAGAAACTAGGTGGTGGTATTCGTTTGGCATTGGCGCAATATCGGGAATTAGCGGCGTTTGCGCAATTTGCTTCTGATTTAGATGAGGCAACACGCAAACAGCTGGAACGTGGAAAAATGGCAACAGAATTGATGAAGCAGCCGCAATATGCAACACTCAGTATTTCAGAAATGGCTTTGACTTTGTATGCGATTAACAATGGCTATTTTGATGATGTCGAAGTGAAACGCGCGTTGGCATTTGAATCTGCGCTGAAGAGCTTTATACGTGGTCAGCATGGTGCAATTCTTGAGAAGATTGAGACTACAAAAGAACTTGATGCAGATAATGAAAAAGCCTTGGAAGCTGCAATTAAAGAATTCAAGAAAAACGGAACTTACTAGATAATGGCAGGCAGTAGGGAAATACGCACAAAAATATCGAGCGTTAAAAATACGCAAAAGATAACCCGTGCCATGGAAATGGTTGCGGCATCTAAAATGCGTAAGGCGCAAGATAGAATGAAGAAAGCACGGCCTTACGGTGAAAAAATACGTAATGTTGCGGCGCATATGAGTCGAGCGAATACCGAATACCGTCATCCCTTTTTGATAGAAAGAGATACGGTTAAGCGTGTTGGTGTCATTATTGTTACGTCAGACAAGGGTCTCTGTGGCGGTTTAAATACCAATGTATTGCGACGGGTTGTTAGTGAAATGAAAACCTGGGAAGCAGAGGGCGAGGAAATAGAAGTCTCATGTATTGGTAACAAGGGCTTAGGATTTATGAGTAGAATCAATGCCAATGTTATCTCGAAAGTTGTTGGACTCGGTGATACGCCTGATATGGAAAGCTTAATTGGTGCTGTAAAAGTTGTTTTAGACGGCTATAACGAAGACCGTTTTGATCGAGTTTATATCTTTTACAATCGATTTATAAATACCATGAAACAAGAGCCGGTGATGGAGCAATTGTTACCATTATCTGATGACCGCATGCAAGAAGAAGCCCAATCAGAAGGTAAAACTACTGCGGCATGGGATTATATTTACGAACCTGAAGCCAAGCCTGTTATTGACGATATTATGGTACGTTATGTCGAAGCTTTGATTTATCAAGCGCTGACTGAGAATATGGCATCAGAACAGTCTGCCAGAATGGTGGCCATGAAAGCCGCATCAGATAATGCAAGTAGTGTCATTGATGAGTTGACGCTGATCTACAATAAATCTCGACAAGCAGCAATTACCAAAGAATTATCAGAGATTGTTGGCGGCGCAGCAGCTGTTTAAAATTTATAGCATTTAGGGAACGACGATGAGTCAAGGAAAAATTGTTCAGTGTATTGGTGCTGTGGTTGATGTGGAATTTCCGCGTGAATCTATACCAAAAGTATATGATGCCATTTTAATGGATGGTTCAGACCTCACGCTAGAGGTACAACAGCAATTGGGTGATGGTGTCGTGCGTACTATCGCATTGGGATCTTCAGATGGATTGCGCCGAGGAATGGTGGTTAAGAATTCGGGCAAACAAATTTCGGTGCCAGTTGGAACAAAAACACTGGGTCGTATTATGGATGTGCTGGGTCGCCCAATTGATGAAGCGGGCGATATTGGTGCTGAGAAAGAAATGTCTATTCACCGGGAAGCA
>JAOULU010000028.1 GCA_029881855.1 Nitrosomonas sp.
ATCAAACGGCGCTTTTAAATCCATTTCTGATCTAATTCAGATATTTGGTTATTCTAAAGTAATACCAGATTATTCCTATGAATCAATTCAGCTTCGTCGACATAACCCAAAATCCCTTCAATTTCATTGCTGGCTTGCTTGAGAATTTTTTGTGTTTCAACAGCACTATAATTAATCAATCCACGCGCTATTTCTCGCCCCTTAACATCTAAACAAGAAACAGCCTCACCACGCTCAAAATCTCCACTCACAGCAATCACCCCAATAGGCAACAAACTCTTTCCCGCTGCTGCTAATGCATTAACAGCACCGTTGTCCAATGTTACTGAACCGCGCACTTGCAAATAATCAGCAAGCCACTGTTTTCTGGCCGCCAATATGGGCATATTGGCCAACAATTGTGTGCCGATTGACTCACCTTGGGCCAGACGAATCAATACATTTTCTTCATGCCCTGATGCAATAATGGTATGGGCGCCACTGCGCGATGCACGTTTTGCCGCAATAACCTTGCTTTGCATACCACCACTACCAATAGCACTTCCTACACCACCGGCCATTTCTTCTAGCTCTGGATCACCCGCACTAACCTCACTTAATAATTTTGCGTGCTGATTTTTTCGAGGGTCACTGGTAAATAATCCTGCCTGGTCTGTCAATATAATCAATACATCAGCCTCAATCAGATTGGTAACTAATGCAGCTAATGTATCATTATCACCGAAATGAATTTCATCAAATGCTACCGTGTCATTCTCATTAATCACTGGAATAATGTTCAATTTCAATAATGTTGTGAGTGTAGAACGTGCATTTAAATAACGTTTTCGATTAGACAAATCCTCATGTGTTAACAACACTTGTGCAGTTTGCAATGCATGATGACAAAAACTGGAAGCATACGCCTGTGCTAGTCCCATCTGCCCAACCGCTGCCGCAGCCTGTAATTCATATAAGGCGGTTGGCCGGATATCCCAGTTAAGACGTTGCATACCTTCAGCAATGGCACCAGAAGACACTAACACGACTTCCTTGCCCATTTGTTTGAGTGTAGCAATCTGTGCAGCCCAACATGCCAACGCAGTATGATCTAACCCAGTACCTTGGTTAGTCACAAGACTACTGCCTACTTTTACTACGATACGTTGCGCTTGTTTTAATAAGGATTGCATAGTTTATTTTGCAATGGATTAAGTATGACCAGCATCGTCAGATTGAGGTAAGTTTTGCTCCAGATAATTCATAATCGCATAGGTCAGAAGCTTACACCCCTCACCCGTTAGGGCAGAAATAGTAAAACATTGGCCCTTCCATCCCAGCTTGCGAATAAATTCACCACAGATTTCTTCACGTTGCTCCTCAGGCAACATATCCGTTTTATTAAGCACCAACCATCGCGGTTTCTGAGAAAGAGCATCATCATATTTCTGTAGTTCTTTTACCAGTGCCCGCACTTCATGAACCGGATCAGTATTTTCATCCAGCGGCACAACATCAACCACATGTAATAATAACCGTGTGCGCGTTAAATGTTTTAGAAAACGGTGCCCCAAACCAGTCCCTTCAGCAGCACCTTCAATTAAACCAGGTATATCTGCCATCACAAAACTACGGTTTTGATCAACCCGTACCATCCCAAGATTTGGATATAGTGTGGTAAATGGGTAATCAGCTACTTTAGGGCGCGCAGCTGATACAGCGCGAATAAGCGTAGATTTGCCCGCATTAGGCATACCCAACAAACCCACATCTGCAAGTACCTTAAGCTCCAACTTAAGCTCGAAATCATGGCCAGACTCTCCGTTGGTAAACTGGCGTGGTGTACGGTTAGTACTCGACTTAAAGTGTAAATTGCCGAGACCTCCGTTACCCCCTTTTGCCAACAGTACTTTTTGCTCGTGCTGAACTAAATCGGCAATCGTATCACCTGTGTTAATATCCTTAACGAGGGTGCCAATAGGCATACGCAAGATAATGTCTTCAGCACCTCTTCCATAACGATCTGAACCACGCCCATTCTGACCATTTTTGGCGCGATACGTACGTACAAAGCGGTAATCAATTAATGTATTAATATTGCGGTCTGCAATAGCATAAATGCTACCACCACGACCACCATCACCGCCATCAGGTCCACCCTTAGGGATATATTTTTCGCGACGAAAACTGGCAACGCCATTACCACCATTACCAGCAATCACCTGAATGATCGCTTCGTCAATAAACTTCATAAATTCATTATCCTAAATAAACCTGTTGCACACAAAATTTATGCCAAAAGTCTTGTCGCTTTACAAATAAAAAAGCCCTATCAACTCAGACAGGGCTTTTTTATTAAATGCCGCATAAATTTTAAATGCTAAGCATTAACACTTAGGTATCAAATCCATTAAGCTATTTAACCTTAAACTGGTGTGATATTTGCAGTCTTACGTTTGAATGCACCCTTAATACTAAAACTTACCTTGCCAGTGATTTTTGCAAATAAAGTATGGTCTTTACCCATACCGACATTCTCACCAGGATGAAACTTTGTTCCCCTCTGTCTAACAATAATCGACCCAGCTGGAATTAATTCTCCACCATAGCGCTTGATACCTAATCGTTTTGATTGTGAGTCTCGCCCATTTCTAGAACTACCACCTGCTTTTTTATGTGCCATTTATGTACTCCTTATGCTGAAATACCAGTAATCTGAATCTCAGTGTAATTCTGTCGATGTCCTTGGTGTTTTTGGTAATGCTTACGACGACGCATCTTAAAAATGCGGATTTTGTCATGTCGGCCTTGTCCCAACACAGTAGCACTCACAGTAGCACCATCAATAATGGGTGTTCCCATAGAAACTTTATCGCCATCGGCCACCATTAATACCTGATCTATTATAAGTTCACTACCATTCTCAGCATCAAGTTGCTCGACTTTTAGCTTCTCACCAATCTCGATACGATATTGCTTACCGCCAGTTTTTATGACCGCATACATATTTTTGACTCCAAACTTCACTTTTTACAGAACAGGCGATTATACATAAATAGGCATCTTCTGTGGAGGAAAATTCAATTGAATTTATCTTTTATGCTTGACACTTTGACCCAGTCATTCTTAACATAGCGTTTTCTTCAAGGTAACGTTGTGTCAATCGAACATATTAGAAGCTTCATAGCAAAAGACATGGACATCGTAGATGATGTCATTCGGAACAAATTACATTCTCATGTAGCACTTATCCGTCAAGTAAGCGAATACATTATCAATAGTGGTGGCAAACGCCTGCGGCCTGCTCTGGTAATTTTATCGGCTGGCGCATTTGGCTATTCTGGCAAACATCAATATAGTTTAGCGGCTGTTGTCGAATTTATTCATACAGCAACACTACTCCATGATGATGTTGTCGATGAATCTGAATTACGTCGTAATAAAGAAACTGCCAATGCCTTATTTGGCAATGCCGCTAGCGTATTAGTCGGTGATTTTCTCTACTCACGCGCTTTTCAAATGATGGTGGGTGTTGACAACATGAGGATTATGCAAGTGCTAGCAGATGCAACAAATACCATTGCAGAAGGTGAAGTTTTGCAACTGCTTAATTGCCGTGACCCAAATGTAGAGGAAGATAACTATCTACGCGTCATTCGTTTTAAAACAGCCAAGCTATTCGAGGCCGCAAGTCGTTTAGGCGCCATTCTAGGCAATGCCACACCCAATGAAGAAAAGGCACTTTCTGTTTATGGCATGCATCTCGGCACAGCATTCCAGCTAATAGATGACATGCTGGATTATTCTGGAGATAACCTGGACACAGGAAAAAATTTGGGCGACGACCTTGCTGAAGGGAAACCCACCCTACCATTAATCTACGCCATGAGAGCAGGCACACCAGAACAGGCGAGCGTTATCCGCAATGCCATTGAAAAGGGTGGAGCAGATGGTTTTCAGCCAGTCCTAGATGTCATCCAACAAACCGAAGCATTGGCTTATGCAAAGCAATGCGCACAAGCTGAAGTTGATGTAGCAGTCGCGGCAATCGCGCCATTACCAGAATCAGAATACAAGACATGCTTATTGCAGTTGGCCTCTTTCTCAGTTACCCGCAACCATTAGTCAATCATATTGATCACGCACTTTTGTGTTGAAGGTGTGTCATACGTAATCATCTTTAACACATGACCATGGCGTTCATTCAGCATGAGAAACAACACAATCTTGCATTAATACCAAATAGCTCAAGTCTTTTTGTTTACAACGACATGTTCCTTCTGTGCACTTAAGGTACCTTGCTCGATAATGGCAAGCGTTAACCTTGAAATTGCAACACGCTTGCCGGTTTCTTCTTCTGTTATATCCGTCTGCCAGACTTGAGTTCGACGTCCAGTATGCAAAGGAGAACATGTACCGATCACACTACCTTTTGTAACTGCACGGATGTGATTAATATTAAGCTCAAGACCAACAGCTCGATATTTTTCAGGATCAATAGTCATCCACCCGGCAACACTACCTAGTGTCTCAGAGAGCACACAGCTCGCACCACCATGCATAATTCCAAAAGGCTGAGTTGTGCGTTTATCAACGGGCATACGTGCTTTAATGAAATTTGGTCCTAATTCAGAAAAATGAATGCCAATATGCTCCCCCATGTTGGCATTACGCAAACCTTCTAGATAATCAATCGTGTAATCTTTAAACCAAATGTTGCTCATGGTAACCAAAATTCCTTTTTTCTCTTTACAATATTTTCAACAAAAACCTGAGCTACCCATCTAACTTGTTCTTTAAAATGGCATTGACCTGCACAGGGTTGGCCTTTCCTTTAGCCGCCTTCATCACTTGACCAACTAGAGAATTGAATGCTTTTTGCTTACCCCCCCGATAGTCGGCAACTTGTTGTGCATTAGCGAACAGCACTTCATCGACCAGTGTTTCGATAGCGCCATCATCTGAAATTTGCTTTAAACCTTTGGCCTTAATTATCGCATCTACATTTCGATCAAGCTCCCCATTCCACATACACTCAAAAACAGTTTTAGCTGCTTTTCCAGAAATGGTTTCATCGCTGATACGTAATAATAATGCTGCTAACAACGTCGGTGTAATCGGACACGCTGTAATGTCAATAGCCTCTTTATTCAATCGTCCACTAATCTCGCCCATTATCCAATTAGCACACAACTTAGCTTGATCGGGCAATAGTGTTAGGACATTTTCGAAATAATCTGCAATTTCACGTGTGCTTGTTAAAACAGCTGCGTCATAGACAGATAACCCGAAATCATTAACATAGCGCAAACGCCGGGTTTCTGGTAACTCAGGCAATGTGTTTTTTAATTGAGCAATCCAACTATCAGCAATCTCCAATGGCAACAAATCTGGGTCCGGAAAATAACGATAATCATTGGCATCTTCCTTACTACGCATGGCGCGTGTTTCATCTTTATTAGCATCATAAAGTCGGGTTTCTTGTCGAATAGAGCCACCATCTTCGAGTATTTCAATTTGTCGCCTGGCTTCAAATTCTATGGCTTTCTCAAGAAAACGAAATGAGTTTAGGTTCTTTATCTCGCAGCGCGTCCCCAAAGTATCTGATCCTTTTGGACGCACAGATACATTCGCGTCACAACGGAATGAACCTTCTTGCATATTGCCATCACAAATTCCAATCCAGCGCACTAATGAATGCAATGTCTTCGCATAAGTAACGGCTTCAGCACTGCTGCGCATATCTGGCTCACTCACAATCTCAAGTAAAGGCGTGCCAGCCCTATTCAGATCAATCCCACTCATACCATGAAAATCCTCATGCAATGATTTTCCCGCATCTTCCTCAAGATGAGCACGTGTTAACCGTATGTTTTTTTCGGTCTCACCGAGTTGTATTTTAATACCACCACCTTCTACAACTGGTAACTCATACTGACTAATTTGATAGCCCTTTGGTAAATCAGGATAAAAATAATTTTTCCTGGCAAAGATAGAGGGCGAATTAATTTTTGCGCCGACCGCAAGACCCAGTTTCACTGCCCGTTCTACAGCACCATAATTTAATACCGGCAAGACGCCTGGTAGTGCCAGATCAACAACATTGGCCTGGGTGTTGGGTAGAGCACCATATGCAGTTGATGAACCAGAAAAAATTTTTGATTGGGTTGAAAGCTGCACATGCGTTTCAATACCGATAACTATTTCCCACTGCATAATTAATTGTCCAAAAAATTCATTTAATAGTTAAATTTCTATTTGATGGGGTATTTTCCGATGCCAGTCTGTGGCCAATTGATATTGATGCGCCACATTCAACATATGCGCTTCTGTAAAATAGTTCCCAATAATATGTAAACCGACAGGTCTGTTTTTATCACCAAAACCTACTGGAATTGACATGCCCGGCAACCCAGCTAAACTGGCTGCACTGGTATAAATATCTGACAAATACATTTGGATGGGATCATTACTCTTCTCACCAATATCAAACGCTACGGTAGGTGAGGTGGGTCCCATGATGATGTCACAGTGTTTAAAGGCATCAACAAAATCTTGCGCAATCAGGCGACGCACTTTTTGCGCCTTAATATAATAAGCATCATAATAACCATGTGATAAAACATAAGTACCGATCAAAATACGTCGTTTAACTTCTGCGCCAAAACCTTCTGCACGACTTTTACGATACATTTCAGACAAATCACCATATGATTGAGCACGATGACCATAACGAACACCGTCAAAACGAGATAAATTACTTGATGCCTCAGCAGGCGCTAACACATAATAAACGGGAATTGATAGTTGCGAATTAGGTAAGGATACTTCGATCGTTTCAGCACCAAGCTTACGATACTCATCCAAGGCTGCTTCAACCGCACACTCTACATCTTTGCTCATACCCTTAGCAAAATACTCCTTAGGCAAGCCAATACGCAAACCGGACAATGGTTGCTCCAGATCACGTGCGTAATCTTCTGTTTCGCGCTGCAGGCTGGTTGAGTCACGCGCATCAAAACCTGTCATGACATTTAACATTAATGCCAAGTCTTCAGCTGACTTAGCCATCGGGCCACCCTGATCTAGACTTGATGCAAATGCAATCATGCCATAGCGAGAAACCAGGCCATAGGTTGGTTTAATACCAGAGATACCACATAAAGCGGCCGGCTGTCGGATGGAACCGCCAGTGTCCGTACCTGTTGCAGCAGGCGCTAATCTCGCTGCAACGGCGCTTGCCGACCCTCCAGAACTACCACCCGGTACCGCAGAAACATCCCACGGATTTTTTACCGGACCATAAAAAGAAGTTTCATTGCTCGAACCCATGGCAAATTCGTCCATATTGGTCTTGCCAAGATTCACCGCACCAACATGATTAAACCTTTCTATGACACCGGCATCATAAGGCGACACAAAGTTTGACAACATCTTTGAGCCACAAGTTGTTAACCAACCTTTAGTACAAAAAATATCTTTTTGGGCTATAGGAATACCCGTCAATTGGCTGCCTTGACCTGATGCAATCATTTGGTCAGCTATTTGCGCTTGAGCAAGGCTCAATGCTTCGTTAACCGTAATAAAAGCATTATATTCAGCGTTGTAAGTTTTTATACGTTGGAGAAATTCACTTGTTAGCTCAGTACTGGAAATTTTTTTCTCAGCAAGTAGAACTGAAAGCTGTTTAAGACTGGCATCAAACATGATATTTACTAATTGAGGAATATAGAATGATACGTATAATAACGGATCTGTTTTGTTATTTTATTCGGGTGATTTTCTTTGCAGCGTACTTATTTATGAGCAACCTGATTAATTTATTCTATAACCTTGGGCACCAAATAAATCCCGGCCTCTACTTGTGGTGCTATAGATTGATATAAATCTCGTTGATCTGATTCTGTTACCCTATCTTCACGTAGCCGCTGCACAACATTTTGTGCGTGAGACATTGGTTCAACAGCAGAAGTATCAACTGCTTGCATAGTTTCGATAAGAGTAAAAATTTCAGTCAACTGGGTCAATGTGGCTTGTGCCTCGTCCTCATTGACATCAATATATGCTAGATTGGAGACACATTTCACATCATCAACAGATAAAGTCATTTGAAAACCAGAAACCTTATAATTAAAGAAGTAATAGGGTATCATGACACGTTTTATACGGCGTATTATTTTTTGATCTTTTTTTATCATAACTCTCATCATAATTAAATAGGAGCGGATGCTGCCATTATGTTTAATTTCATGAATAATATTCTGGGGAGTTACTTCTCAACAGATATGGCTATTGACCTGGGTACAGCAAATACACTGATTTTTGTCCATGGCCAGGGTGTTGTACTTGACGAACCATCTGTAGTAGCTATACGCGAAGAAGGTGGTGGTGGCAAAAAAATGATTCAACAAGTAGGCCTAGCCGCCAAGCAAATGCTTGGGCGGACCCCAGGCAATATTACTGCCATAAGGCCTATGAAAGATGGCGTTATTGCTGATTTTACAGTCACTGAACAAATGCTAAAAATGTTTATCCGTAAAGTCAATCCGCCACGCCTACTTTCAGCCAATCCACGTATCGTTATCTGTGTCCCTTATGGCTCCACACAAGTTGAGCGTCGAGCCATTCGTGAAGCCGCTTATGGCGCAGGTGCGCGCAAGGTAGAATTGATCGAAGAACCGATGGCTGCCGCGCTTGGTGCCGAGTTACCCGTTGAATCACCAACCGGATCAATGGTTGTGGATATTGGAGGCGGCACAACAGAAGTTGGCATTATTTCACTCGGTGGCATCGTATACTCAAACTCAGTACGTGTTGGCGGCGATAAATTTGATGAAGCAATCATTAATTATATTCGTCGCAACTATGGCATGTTAATTGGTGAAGTCACTGCAGAATTCATAAAAAAAGAAATTGGCTCCGCTTTTCCAGGCTCCGAAGTGCGGGAAATAGAAGTCAAAGGTCGCAATTTAGCTGAAGGCATACCACGTAGCTTTACCATTTCTAGCAACGAAATACTGGAGGCCTTGGCAGAACCGTTAAACAACATTGTGAGCGCTGTTAAATCTGCATTGGAACAAACACCACCTGAACTAGGCGCAGATATTGCCGAGAAAGGTATGGTTATGACGGGTGGCGGGGCTTTATTACGTGATATTGATCGTTTGTTAATGGAAGAGACCGGTTTATCTGTCATCGTTGCAGATGACCCGCTATCTTGTGTAGTACGAGGCGCGGGAATTGCTCTAGAATCCATGGATCAATCAGTGGGTATTTTTGCTAACGATTAATTGAGTTATCAGAAAACCATTTCTCTTGCATACAAGAAATAAAAGCGAACCTTTGAAATACTGGATGTAATGGAGACAACACCTCAGTTTTTCAGGCACGGTCCCGGACCTCTTGCACGGTTGTTATTTTTCGCGTTGCTATCATGCATGCTTATGGCAGAAGATACACGCTTCAAATACTTTCCTGAGTTACGTCCGGCTATCGCGGTTATTATTTATCCTTTACAAAGGCTGTCCCATCTCCCTGCACAAATGCATGACCAGATGAAACTATTTTTTGCTAGTTTCCACCCGTCACAAGAAAACGATCTACTAAGACAACGATACTTAGCAGATCGCGAACAACTGTTACGATTGCACGCACTAGAAGCTGAGAACAAACAACTACGAAATTTACTTGGCGCAGTAAAACAAATAGAAACAAAAACTGCAGCCAAAGCCGTTATGGCTGAAATTTTATATACCCCGCGTGATCCATTTAGTCATAAAAGCACTTTAAATAAAGGTCAACAGCATAATATACAAGCCGGCCAAATAGTTGTCGATGACAAAGGTGTCATTGGGCAGATTACACGGGTTTACCCATGGGTGTCTGAGGTCACGCTAATTACTGACAAGGATCATTCGATACCGATACAAGTTATACGAAATAGCCTACGTTCCGTTATTTCTGGCTCAGGAAAAAACAATGAACTTGAATTACGCTACTTAGCCATCAATACAGACATCCAGGAAAATGATTTATTGGTAACCTCAGGAGTTGGGGGCGTTTATCCTCCCGGCATTCCTGTAGCAACAGTATTAAGTATTGATCGCAATCCAGAAGCCATGTTCGCACATATTATTAGCACACCAATAGCCGGTGTTGATAGAAATCGGCAGGTACTGATACTATCCTTATTATCACCATTACCCAATAACCCTGCAGAGACTTCTGAAATTGAACCAAAGAATAATTGATGAAAAAAAACTTCAGGTCAGACAAACACTTAGGGCAAGACATTCTTGTAACGGCCAAAGGCTGGTACGTATTTCTTAGCTTTATTATTGCACTGACCCTTAATCTCTTACCATTACAAGGCAATGCACTGGTAATAAGACCTGATTTTGTCGCGCTTACTCTGCTATTTTGGTGTGTTAACCAACCACAGCGTGTTGGCATGAGTATAGCTTTCTGTGTTGGCTTAATGATGGATGTTGGCAATGCGAGCATACTGGGTCAACATGCCCTAGCTTATTGCGTAATATTATATTTTGCATTAATTTTTCGCCGACGTTTAGGAATATTCAGCTTAGTACAACAAGCACCACAGATTGGCTTAATATTACTTATTATGCAGATTCTTCTTGTTTTAATTGCATTACTGAGTGATTCAAGTTTTCCTGGCTGGCATTATTTTCTGGCCAGTGTAACTGGAATCTGTTTATGGGTACCCATCTCTTATTTATTGAGCCTTCCGCTAAAACCAAGATCTGACCCCAGTGGCTATGAAACAAACCGTTGAATTTCGCAACCACCCTCTGGAAATGCGCAAATTTCGTTTGCGCCTTGCGATCTGCGCAGGGTGCATACTTCTACTTTTTGCAGTCTTATTCGCACGTTTCTTCTATCTACAAGTCGCACAACGTGAACATTATCATACACTTGCAGAAGCCAACCGTATTTCTATTTCTCCACTAGTTCCCAATCGCGGCATAATCACTGACCGTAACGGCGAAATCTTGGCAGATAACCACTCAATTTACACCCTTGAGATTACACCCGATAAAGTACTTGACCTCAAATCAACGTTAGATGAA
>JAOULU010000265.1 GCA_029881855.1 Nitrosomonas sp.
ATTTTCAGGTAACCATTCCCAATACGTTTGCCCAGCCGCATGATCACTTCGACGTAACTGCACCGTGGATCGAGTAAGTGGAATAACATTACGATAAGGCGCAATTTCACCAACAGATTCCAGCCTAGAAATAAACAAGGCTAAAACAATTTCCTCTTGGTGTGTAGTGGGTCGCGTTACCTGTAAAAGTGCATTTCTACTACGGTCTACCTGTGTTATGAGAGACGAAGCATCTGCAGAAACCGCAACTGGCAAACTCGCAAAAAGTCCCGATCCATTAGAATGTGATACCGTTACATCATCAGGTGATAATAGTTGTGACGGATGATAAAGTCGTAAGAAAGCCGCTTGAGGTAGCCTGACTGTAGTACTTTGACCCGGCTTTAACTTAACGAAATGTAGTCCATACTGAAAATGATATTGAGGCAATTCCCCAGCAACCCATTGCGGTGAACCTTCGACATTATCCCAGCGCAAAACATGTGCATACTCACGCTGTAACAATAGCTGACGCTCGTCTAATTCTGCTTGGATATAGTCAGGCAGAACTAAGAAGGCTATGAGTAAAGTGATATAATAATTTCTACTTTTCAAGGTAGGCAATTAATAAAGTTACGTTCTAATTCTACCTCTATAAGTAATCGTTCCCGAATTCCACGGCTAATCTCCGTATGTATAAAACCATTATGCCCAAACTGCCTGAGCGCTTTACCAATTGTATTTGTTGTACCGCCTAATTCTCTTACTTCAGTCGGATAAGCATAAGTCAACTCAGAAACATTTTGTTTCATACAATTAGCCATAACCAGAAGCGAATCACTCGGCACTGAAATCCCTGAACTTAAGATCAACTCTGATTCTTGCCCAGCAGCTGACTTTCTTTTTTCCTGAGCATACCCATGTAACTGCAATAAATTTCCCATTGGAAATTTTTGTGCAAAAGCACGAGTGAATGATATAAAAAATGTTTTCTCTAAATGAGCCAGATCTGCACTAATTTTAGCGCCATTCTCAAAATAGTATCTGGGCACTGTATTCCAAGCTGCTGCAGGATAATCTGATTGCAACATAGCACTGAAGGTGATTTCCCGCGTTCGTAGATCTTTATAACTATGTGGTGCCTGCAAAATTGAGTTATCATTTGCACCCAATCGAAACAAATAAAATCCGCGCCCTTCTTTACGCGCTAATTGTTCTTGCAAAACAGCATAGTCTTCACCGTTCTCTTTAAGTAAAATCAAATCAAAGCCAATGTTATGCCATTCATCCTGTAATTGCTGGCTAATCTCACCTTGCATGGTACGCAGGAATAGTGACTCTGCTTTATCTAACTCAGCATCATTTGCAATGACATAGCGACCATCTTGACTTGCTGCATTAAGCAGAAATTGTATTTCGCTAGCAACAACTGTCGGTACCAGGAGTAAAAAACCAACTGTAGATGTAACGATTGAAAGTTTATTGAACCAACTGAACATGTGATAGATCCTTTTCTTGGAAAATCTCACGCTGTTGAAAAATACCTGGTGTTACTTTTGAAAAGGAAAGATATCCACCCACACCACTTTCAATATCAAAATCTAATTGATAGCGACCTGGTGGCAATTCTTCACCCAGTGAAATATAAAAAGGCTGTCCTCGACTAACATGCTCGTAATCTTCACCAAGAATGGGGCTTGGTAGAGAAGTGTCAGGTCGTATATCAAAACGCCGCAACCCAAAACTCCATCCTTTCATAGGGCTGAGGGGCAAGGGTTGAATATTCTCAATATGTACGCGAATTTTAGTCCGAGTTATGGTGCCATCAGGCACATATAACCG
This sequence comes from Nitrosomonas sp., assembly GCA_029881855.1. Classification (GTDB taxonomy): domain Bacteria; phylum Pseudomonadota; class Gammaproteobacteria; order Burkholderiales; family Nitrosomonadaceae; genus Nitrosomonas. The sequence continues at coordinate 1,822 of JAOULU010000265.1, forward strand.
TGCTGATAAGGTTTCCGCCTGGGTGCTCTTGCGATCATAAATAAAACTCAAACCATCTTGATCTAGGCGCTTAACAAGGCGTCTTAAAAGACTGCCCTGAATAGGCTTTGTATGGCTTAAAAAAACTACTGCTGGCGAAGAGCTTTCAACAACGACTTGATGAGGCCCTGCACTAATAACCGGCAATCGAATATCCCCTTTTTGTCCATCTGCCCAATATGAAAAATGTAATTGGCCATCAACAAAAACCTTGATTTCGAATGGCGCCTCATCCTGACGAAAATACGCTAAGTTGGGCCGGATTATTTCGTTACCCGATGGTGCTTGGAAATCGATACGTTCTTCTTTACCAGATGATATCGGGCGATAAACTGATGAATAAGCTTCTTTACGCACCAATCCAACATCCTCTATTGGCACAAATAAATGCCGCGCAAACCAAACCCCCTGTGGACGAAAATCTTCCCACAGATATCTTCCTGCCAATAAATCAGGTTTATCTTCCGGCGGACGATGTTGGATAGTCAAAAGGATTGATTGATTCTGTAGAATAGAATCTTTATAACTCGCTGGTCGGACAGGAAACCATGCGGGTTGTTGCCAGTTTTCCAGGTCAGTTACATTGGCACTTTCTGGCACTTTAGTCTCATAGATAAGATTACTCGGACGATTATAAGCAAAAATAAAAACAGGACTATTTGCACTTACACGGATTTTAACAACATTCTCAGGTAATGAAAAATAATATGTGATTGGATCTGACAAAATTGTCTCACTATGATCACCGACTACACGATCATAGTGAGAAGCCAGTGCTGAAATAGCAATATCACCTTGCTTGACAATTTTTTCTTGATTATCCAATAACACATAACTAACCACAGGTGGAGTAGCTACTTTTGATTGCGCTGTTAACGCTGAAGAA